>CAVCYP010000019.1:0-31997 GCA_963606545.1 Sphaerochaetaceae bacterium | reverse complement strand
AGCAAGTACTTTCCAATTGCGAAGAAAAGATGAACAAGAGCATTGCGGCTCTTAATACAGACTACCTTAGCCTCAGAACCGGCAGAGCTTCTGCCGCTATCTTTGATAAGGTAAGAGTAGATTATTATGGACAAGAGACCCCTCTGAACCAGGTAGCTTCAATATCGGTTCCAGAAGCAAGACTTGTCGTAATACAGCCATGGGACAAATCCCTTTTAAGCATCATTGAGAAGGCAATCCAGAAGAGCGATCTTGGACTTAACCCATCAAATGATGGAAAGCTTCTTAGAATTAACTTCCCTCCTCTCACCCAGGACAGAAGAAAAGAGCTTGCAAAACAGGCAAAATCTCTTGCAGAGAACGCCAGAGTTGCAGTTCGCAACGTCAGACGTGACGGAATGGAAGAAATAAAGAAACTTCAGAAGGCTGGAACTATCTCTGAAGATGAGCAGAAGGATGGTGAAACCAAACTTCAAAAGATGACAGATTCCCATATTGCACAGATTAACGAGGTTGCAACTTCCAAAGAAAAGGAAATCATGGAGGTCTAATGCATCTTGGCCTAATTATGGATGGCAATGGTCGCTGGGCAGCCCAGCGACATTTGCCAAGGGCCGCTGGACACCTTGAAGGCATGAAAGCCTGCAAAAGGGTCATTGTCGCGGCAAAAAATTTAAACATTGACTATCTCACCCTCTATGTTTTCTCAACTGAAAATTGGAAGCGTCCAGAGCAGGAAGTTAATTACCTGATGAATATTCTGGCAAAAAAGCTGCCCGGAGAGATGAGATTCTATCAAGAAAACAACATAAAACTTCTGTTCAGAGGCAACCTTGACGCCCTTCCTCAAGAGGCAAAAGATGGCGTTCAAGAGACCATCAAGGCTACAAGCACCAACAATGGTCTGACGGTAGTTCTTGCTGTCAACTACGGCGGACAGGATGAAATTTCAAGAGCCTGTAACCGTTTTATTGAGAAAAATCCAGGTAAATTAATTACAATACAAGATATTCAAGACAACTTAGATGTTCCACAAGTGCCAGCTCCAGATTTAATTGCCAGAAGCGCCGGTGAAATGCGCCTGAGCAATTTCATGCTCTGGGACAGCGCCTATGCAGAATTTCTTGCCCTACCTACTCTTTGGCCCGACTGGGGAGAAGAACAGCTTAAGCTTTGTCTTGACGCCCTGTCAAAGCGCGTTAGAAAATTCGGAGGTTTAAAAGCATGACCCAAAATCTAAAACAACGCATTCTAACCTGTATAGTTGGAGTCCCTGCCGTAGTAGCGGGGATTTTCTGTTTCCAAGACTACAACTTCATCCTTTTTAGTCTAGTAATCATAGCCTTTGCCTTTCTAGGCACCTTTGAAATGAGCCGCATGCTCTTTGGCAAAATTGTAGCCATAGCCTTTCTGGCCCCACTTTTAACCGTCATCCAATACCTCCAAGGCGTCCTCTCTTGGCCCGATGAAACTTTGGATCTAATTTTTATATTATTACTTCTTATAGTTTTCTCGGCTGAAATTAAGGTTGGTGAAAAGGATAATTTTAAAGACTCTCTCTTACGAGCCTCAAAAAACTGTATCCTAATTTTTTATCCTAACTACCTACTGACATTCATGTTAAGAATGCTGGCCTTACCTGGAACCACAGCTTATACCATCATCACTTTTATGCTAGTGGTCTTCTCTAACGATATTTTTGCCTACGTTTTTGGTATGCTTTTTGGCAAAAACAATAAAGGCATTTTCAAAGTAAGTCCTAAAAAGAGCATTGCTGGCTTCATTGGTGGCCTTGCCTGCTGTACTGGAATGTGTGTATTAATGTTCACCCTTTGCAGTGAGCATCTTCCAAACCTCACTCTTCTTCATCAAATAATTCTTGGCATTACAATGAGTTTTGCAGCAAACATTGGAGACTTAACTGAAAGTGCCTTCAAGAGATCTGCAAATGTCAAAGATTCTGGAAACTTAATTCCTGGTCGTGGTGGAATTCTAGATTCTATGGACTCACTAATTGCAAGTGCTCCAATTTTCTTTATTTTGATTGCCTTGTTGGAAAAGTAAAACCAAAGCTACTGAAGAGGATCTCATGAAACGTAAAGTCATAATTCTTGGAATTACGGGAAGTATTGGAAAGACTGCTCTGCGTGGTTGCAGTATCTTTCAAGATAATATTGAAATTATTGGCGCCTCCTGCTATCACAACGTAGAAGAAGCAATTAAGTTGTGTTTAGAAAACAAGATACCTAATTTATGTGTAATGGGAGAAGGCTTTAGCCAATCCACTTTAGAAGGCAAGGCACAAATCCAACTTTGGACAAAGCTCTCAGAGATGCTAAAGGTCTTGCAAGCAGATATGGTACTTAACGGCATTGCCGGCTCTCCAGGGCTTAAAGCCTCCTTTGAGGTTATGGACAGCTGCAGTAATTTAGCTTTGGCTAATAAAGAATCTGTAGTTCTTGGTGGGCATGTATTATTTGACTATGCTAAAAAAACGGGCTGTCAAATCATTCCGGTAGACAGTGAACATTCAGCTTTAGATGAGCTAATAATGGCCCATAAGTGCGAAACTATTGAAAAATTGGTCATAACCGCCAGTGGTGGGCCCTTTAGAGACAGAGATCCAAAGACTCTAAGGGACATAACCCCAGAACAAGCAGTAAAACATCCAACTTGGAAGATGGGACCAAAAATTTCAATTGATTCCTCTACCTTAGCCAACAAAGGTCTTGAAGTCATTGAGGCCCACTATCTTTTTGGTTTTGACAGTTCCAACATAGAAGTGGTGATTCATCCACAGAGCATAGTTCATTCAATGGTCAGAACTGCAAGTGGCCAGGTCTATGCACAAATGTCACCACCTGACATGGTCTTTCCAATTATGAGAGCTTTAATGTGGCCTCAGGTGGACAGACAAGTAGGACAGCCTCTTGATTTTACCAACCTTGATTTAACTTTCCGCAAACTGGATCCAAAACAATTTCCATTTGTAGCAAGTGCCTTTGAATGCATACGTCTTGAGGGCTCCTACCCTATTGTTTATAACGCAGCAAACGAAATTGCAGTTAAAGCCTTCATGGACAAAAAAATACTCTATACTCAAATTCATGATATTGTAATGGAAGCTTTGAACAAAGACTGGTCCTATCAGCCACAGAATCTTGAGGAAATACTGGAAGTGCAACAAAAGGTATTTGACACGGTGAGGTTCTAAGGTGACTTTAACTTGGTCTTGGATTTTATCAATAGGTATTGGAATGCTCGGCATTGGAATCATGGTGGTGGTCCACGAACTTGGGCATTTCATTGCTGCCAAAATTTGCCATATATCGGTTCAGACTCTGCAATTTGGTTTTGGCCCTGCAATCCTTAAATGGGGTAAAGGAGAGACTGAATATAGAATTGCTGTGGTTCCTTTTGGTGGGCTTTGCAGAATGCGAGGTCAGGACGATTTAAAAAACGCAATTTCACAAAAAAAGAAGCATATTGAAACCTGCGAAGATGGCTCAATATGGTCTGTTAGTGCAATAAAACGCATTATAGTCTATCTAGCAGGCCCTTTTTTCAACATGTTGTTCGCTTTCTTGTGCTACACTATTTTACTTTCAATTAACACGGTGGAACCTGCCTCAGTTGCAAAAATAGTCCTAGCAAGTGACTACCCTAGTCTGTACTCCATTGAAGAATGCGCTGCGCAAAAGGCGGGATTAAAGACTGGGGATGTGGTGCTAGAGGTTGACGGTATAAGCGTTGAGACGTATGAGCAGCTT
The DNA here is from genome assembly GCA_963606545.1 of Sphaerochaetaceae bacterium. Lineage (GTDB taxonomy): Bacteria > Spirochaetota > Spirochaetia > Sphaerochaetales > Sphaerochaetaceae > UBA9732. The sequence goes on along the minus strand of CAVCYP010000019.1, from coordinate 28,227 downwards.
CAGGCTCTTTTAGCAGAGAGAAAAGAGAATCGGGTTATTGTAATTACAACACAGAGTGGAAGTTACGAGGTAGAGCCCACAAACGGGATGTTTGGAATTCTGCCGTTCAAAGCGCCAGTTGTGGGCTACGTGAACCCAGATACGCCGGAAAAAAAGGCGGGGTTGAAGGCCGGCGATAGGATTATTGAGATTAACGGAATGGAAGTGACAAACATGTTTGACCTACTTGTGGCGTCCACTTCCAGTGACTATATTAACCTGACGGTGCAAAGGGGGGACAAACTGTTAGAGCTTGGTTTTGAGAGCCCTGAGCAATCGCTTAATTTCACCCTTCTGCAGCAGACTAAAACTATAGCTGGTATGAATTTCTTTGAGGCGTTGAAGATATCGGGGCAGGAATGTTTTTCAAACTTTGCTCAGTCTGTGGTCTCGCTTGCTAAGGTTATTGGTGGCACGGCACAGGCCCACGAAACGCTTGGAGGAACGCTTGCAGCTTCTGAGAGCATGGGAATGCTGACTACAAAGGGCTTTGCAGCTGGCTTTAATAGTGGGATTCGTATTGTGCTGTTCTTGCTTGCAAGTGTAAGTATTTCTTTGTGTGTAGCTAACTTACTTCCAATTCCAGCCTTAGATGGCGGCCTTGTACTGCTTAGCTTTGCTGAACTTATCACAGGACATACGTTCAATCCAAAGCTTTATTTGGCAATGCAAATATTGGGGATAATGTTTATTGCTGCAATCTTTGTTTTACTGACGTTCTTTTAAACAGAACTTAAATTCTCTCAATCTCTGTGAAGGTCATGTAATCTGCATAGAAATGGAGGTTGAAAGCACCCGTTCTGCCGTTTCTCTGCTTAGCAATGATAACCTTAAGCTTTTTTGGTCTAGGCTCGTCAGGCTCAGTTTCCTCCGTCTGCTCATACTGTTCAATCTTACCGTCTTCATTAAGACGCTTAGAAGGATCATCCAGCAGGAAGACCACATCAGCATCCTGCTCAATAGAACCAGAATCTCTAAGGTCAGCAAGCATAGGAGGACGGTCCTTACCACCCTCTCTGTTAACCTGAGCAAGACAAATAATAGGAATATTGAGCTCTCTGGCAAGACTCTTAAGAGATCTAGATATTATAGAAACCTGTTCATGACGTGGCATATTTGCAGGTCCCTGTAAATCAATTAATCCAATATAATCAATGAAGATAGCTTGAATATCCTTCTCTCTCTTCATTTTTCTAGCCTGAGATCTAATCTCCATAAGACTAATATTTGGAGTATCCTGAACTAGAAAATTTGGACATTTATCGTACAATTCATCGGCAGCCTGCATAATCTGATCCGTAGTCTGAGGATCCAACTTCCGGCTACCCCCTCTGAGGATGCTGTTTTTAATATGGGCTCTGTTGGAAAACACACGTTCCAACAAGGAAGTTCCCGACATTTCCAACGAGAAAAAGCCCACTGGAATATTTTTAACAAAGGCCATATTAACAGCAATAGCAAGGCCTAAAGCTGTCTTACCAACGGACGGACGAGCCGCAATAATAACCATATCAGCCGGCTTAAAGCCACCACCAATATAATCATCCATTGTTTTAAAACCAGTAGGAACGCCCTTGTTTTTCTCATTTCCGGAAGTGACATCTGAAACCAAAGACCTAAGCAACGGACCGGCTTCAGAATAATTGTTAGTCGCAACACTAAGCCCCATTGCCGATATCTTCTGCTCAACCTCGTCAACAGACTTGGTCACTTCCTGGGTCTCATCAAAAGCTTTGTCGCCAATATAGACCGACAAATCCAAAAGCCCACGCTTTAACGCACAATTTTTAATAATCTGGGCATAGTAGGAAGCATTAGCAGACGAAGGCACCGAGTCCGTCAAACTGGCCACGTAAGCGGGACCGCCACACTCAGAAAGCGTCCCTTTTTCCGCCAAATACTGCGTCAACGTCACAATATCTATAGCTACATCTGGCCTCTCATTTCGCAGCCCGTTTATACCTTCCCAAATAAGCTGATGCCCGCGCTGATAGAAATCATCCTTTGCTAACTTTCCCTGCTGCACCTCATCCAACGCCTTATTTCTAAGAAGAACGGCACCCAACAACGCAACTTCCGCATCAATATTATTTGGAGGAATCCTTCCAATAGTACTACTTGCCATCTCCTCATCTCCCTAAGTCACCGGGATTTAGCACAGCCCGATAATTAAGCCCGCCGTTTCCAGCGGGCTCAAAGTGAATTATTTACTAGCGGGACTACGCCCGCAACTCGTAAAATTCTCTATTAACCTTCAACTGCTGGAGCTTCTGCTTCTGGTGCAGCTTCTTCAGCCTTAGCCTCTGCAGCTTTTGCTTCTTCAGCAGCCTTAGCCTCTGCAGCCTTAGCGGCCTTAGCAGCTTCTGCAGCTGCTTTTGCTTCAGCTTCCTTAGCAGCCTTTTCAGCAGCCTTAACTTCAGCTTCGCTGAGAACGTTCAACTTAATCATTGAGAACTCGTTCTCATAAAGATGAATCTTAGCGCTGTAAGTGCCAACCATCTTAATTGCATGTGTAGCAACTTCAATTCTCTTCTTCTCAATGTCAAAGCCCTGCTTTGCAAGAGCTTCCTGAATCATGAGAGGAGTTACAGAGCCAAAGAGCTTACCAGATTCACCAGCAGAAACCACCATGTCAAGAGCGACATTGTCCAATTTCTCCTTGAGTGAAGCAGAAGCTTCACGCTTTGCAACCTTGCGCTTTTCAATTGCAGCAGCTCTGCTCTTGAAAATTGACAGATTCTCGTTTGTGTACAGTACCGCAGCACCAGTGGGCAGCAGATAGTTACGAGCATATCCATCTTTTACCACGCAGACATCTCCCTCTTCTCCGAGGTTAGGTACATCCTGATTCAAAATGATCTTCATATGAATACTCCTTTATTAAGTATTGTTTTTCTAATTCTCTATCTAAACCTGAACCACGTTTCCAGAACCCCCAAAATAGGAAGTCCCACAATACAAACCAGATTTAGACCAGGCATTAAGCAAAGCAGAAGCACTAAAACCACAACCTTACCAACGCTCATAAATGCAGTAGTTCTTCTAAAACGCGCAACTAGAATTGACAGTCCCTGCACCGCAAACAGCACCGTGATTGCAAACGCCACATTCCACGAAATGCAATAAATCACAATAGGAACAGCAGTTACAAGACTTGAAACCAGCGCCAAAACCCAGAAGCCAAAGAAAACCCAAATAAACGGATCCGGTAGCTTCATGCAAGCAAAATCATACTGCCACGCCTCATTATACCTATACATAACCAATTCCGATATCAGTACAGGAACAGCCACAACCACCATTCCCATAGGTACAAACGAAACATTCAGAAACGATAGTGCCAAGTCAACCACGCTCTCAACGTTAACGCCTAACGCCTCTTCAGAAAACACATAAAGAATAGAATTCTTCAGGATTTCTCTAGCCGAATACGCGTAATCACTTGAAAACCAAATTGCTAGCGCAAGTCCCAAAACAACGGCAGGAGCACAAGCATAGAAAAACTTTCTAAGCCCTGCCCTACTTTTTCTGCTGGCAATACACCAAGCAGTTGCTCCGGTGATAGAACAAACAGGAAGAAAAAGAGTCACGGCAAGAACACTACCGTAGCCGGCTTCTATCACTTCTTTGTTATCAATAACAGACCAAACGACAGAGCCAACAAGTAAAACAGCAAAAGCAAGTAATGCCTGCCACAAATCTTTAACTCTAGGAACTACAAGCAAAAGAGGAATTACCATTAGAACACTACCAAGTGAGAATCTTGAGAACAAGATTCCCACAATAGTTACTAAAGCAAGCTCTTTCCAAACGTTCTTGTACGTTCCCTGTTGCACTTTAGAAATTCCTTAAACTACTATTACTGCTTGTCAAATGGCAAATAAGCAAGAACTCTAGCTCTCTTAATCTCTGTTGTAAGAGCTCTCTGGTGCTTTGCACAAGTTCCTGTGATTCTGCCAGGAAGAATCTTACCACGCTCTGTGATACAGCGTCTAAGAGCCTCTGGGTTCTTATAATCAGGTTCAGTCTTGTTTGCACAGAACTTACAAACCTTCTTCTTGAAATTGGTGCGCTTTCCGCCCATTTTCTTATCTCTGAAGCTACCTGTAGCCTCATTGTTCATAGCATCTTTTTCATCATGCATGTTGAATTTCTCCTAAATATTAAAACGGAATATCAGAATCATCAAAGGACTCAGGTCCTCCAAAGTCTGATGCTGGAGCCTGTTGCTGCTGTGGTGCAGAATTGGCTCTTGGCTGTGACTGTTGCTGATAACTGTTGTTGCTATAATTATTATTGCTATAACCATTATTGTTATAGCCGTTATCCTGTGCGCCAGTACCGCCCTGTGAACTTGCAAGGAGCTGAACACTATTTGCAATGACTTCAATCTTTGAATACTTTTGGCCATTCTGTTCCCATCTGTTCTGTCTAAGTTCTCCCTGAATGGATACCTGACGTCCCTTTGTAAGATAAGAACTAAGGGTCTCTGCGGACTTTCCCCAAAGTACAACGTCAATGTAACTTACCTCATCTTCCCACTTGTCACCAGTCCTCTTTCTCCTGTTGACAGCAACGGAAAAACGACACACTGAAGTTCCCTGAGCTGTAGACTTCATTTCACAGTCACGCGTAAGACGACCTACCAAAACAACTACGTTGATGTCTGTTGCCATTGTTCTCTCCTATTAAGATTTTGTTTAACTTATTTTACTACAAACAAGTGCTTAAGAATTGGGGCCTCAAGCAAGAAATCTGCAGTCATCTTGTTGATGCTCTGTGGATCTGCTGTGAGCTCATAGTAATAATAATGGCCCTTATCCTGTTTCTTGATTGTATAGGCGAGATTCTTCACGCCCATGTCTTCCTGCTTAGCAACAGTAGCGCCAGCAGCCGTTAATGCCTTGGAGACAATCTCCAATCCCTGTTCCGTCACTTCATCATTTGCATTGAAAATGACGGTGAACTCATAATCTCTCATGGGTTCCTCCTTGCGGACTAAAATAGATCCATCACCGATGGATAAAGAGGTACTGCAATCATACCATTGACCGCCTTTTCTAGTCAATGTTCCTAAAAAAAACTTGCTCATACTATTGACCTTTTTTGTAGAAAATCACGATAATGTCGCACGTAATTACAAATAGTCCCAATTTGTGGGACATAAGGAGTTCTGCAGTGCCTTGTGGAAGAAAAAGAAAGAAGCATAAGATTGCTACCCATAAAAGGAAGAAGAAGCTCAGAATGATGAGACACAAGAAGAAGTAATTTACTTCCTTCTTCGCAATCAAGATACCCCGCCGGTCGCTCCAGCGGGGTTTTTTTATTCTCAAAGCCTTTTGTAATAATACATATACTTTATGTTACCGTGATAACACAAGCCACACAAAAGCAACAAAAACCACTTGATTAAAAACTTGAACTGTGCTTAATTAGCACACATGGAAATTAAGCTAAATAATCTTAAGAAGGAATACGGAGAAATTCACGCAGTAAGTGACGTGAGTCTTCACATACCCTCAAATAAGATTTGTGGCATCATTGGACGCTCCGGAGCTGGAAAAAGTACCCTAGTAAGACTGATTAGCCTTTTGGAAAAACCAGATAAGGGTGAAGTCTACTATGACAATGACAGAGTTGATAATCTTTCCAAAGAAGAACTCATTCAGAGAAGACGCAGAATTGGAATGATTTTCCAGAACTTCAACCTCTTCTCCTCAAGAACAGCAGGGCAGAACATAGCCTATCCAATGGAAATTTGTGGCTATTCAAAAGACAAAATCAAGGCCAGAGTCAGAGAACTCTTAGAGTTAGTCAGCCTTGGAGATAAAGAGAATGCTCCCATTTCAACGTTAAGTGGCGGACAGAAACAGCGAATTGCAATAGCCAGAGCCTTGGCTTGCGGCCCAGAAGTTCTCTTTTGCGATGAAGCTACCAGCGCACTTGACCCACAAACCACAAGAGCCATCTTGGAACTGATTAAGGACATCCAAAAGCGCATGAACCTAACAGTGGTGATGATTACTCACCAAATGGAAGTTGTTCGTGACGCCTGCGACGTAGTAGCAGTACTGGACGAAGGCAAAATTGTAGAAGAAGGCACCGTCAAGGACCTCTTTGCCCATCCAAAAACAGACGTTTCCAAAGACTTCCTCTCTCATCTAACCACAGTAGATGCAGACAAAAACTCCATAGTTTACTGGTCCAACGTCCCCGGCCGCTTCACTCTCCGCTTCAGAGATGGCAAGGCCGATACCCCTGTAATTTCTGAATTAGCAATGAAATACGGCGTTGTTTTCAACATTCGCGGTGGCGGAATACAGCATGTAGCTGGAGAAGATTTTGGAACCCTCATTTGCGATATTGCAGGAGAAACAGACTTAGTAGAAAAAGCCATAGATGAAATGAAACAACAAGGAATTGTAGTTGAGGAGGCAAAAGCATGACACAAGCCGTTTGGTCTTTAGTATGGTCTTCAACTCTTCAAACCCTAATTATGGTCTTCTTTTCCACCATATTTTCACTGATTCTGGGCTTTCCTCTTGGAGTACTGCTTTGCATTTCCCGCTCAGAACTGCAGGGGGGATTAAAGCCAATGCCAGTGCTGAACACCATCTTGGATAAGCTGGTTAACGTACTCAGATCCTTTCCGTTCATAATATTGATGGTAGTCCTTTTCCCACTTTCAAGAGTTCTTGTGGGAACAACGATTGGTACAAAAGCAACAATCGTTCCGTTATCGATTGCAGCAGCTCCGTTTGTTGCAAGAGTGATTGAGTCATCACTCAAGGAGGTGGATTCGGGGGTCGTACAGGCCGCCCGCTCCATGGGCTCCACAAATAGCCAAATCATCTTCAAAGTTTTGATACCAGAGGCCCTGCCTTCTTTGGTTGCAGATGTTACCCTTACCATAATCAACCTAATTGGCTACTCAGCCATGGCAGGTGCAATTGGTGGAGGAGGACTTGGAGACTTGGCTATTAGATACGGCTACCTAAGATCCAGAAATGACGTGTTGATTGTTGCAGTTTTAGTCATTCTGGTAATGGTTGAATTAATCCAATTCATTGGAAACAAAATTAGCGCAGCAATAGTCGCAAAACGCTAAACTACTAAAAAAAACAAATAAGAATACATTTTTAGGCCATTATTATTAAAATCATAATGGCAAGGAGCATAATATGAAGAAAACAGTTTTAGTCATTCTTTTGACTCTCATTGCAGCCTTTGCATTTGCAAACGGAAGTTCAGAAAAAGCAAATACAACAGATTCAAAGACCATCAATGTTGGTGCAACAGCAGTTCCACACGCAGAGATGCTCAACCTTGTTGTAGATGACATGGCTGCCCTTGGCTATAACCTTGTTATAACAGAGTTCACAGACTATGTAACTCCTAACACAGCAACAGAAGATGGCCAACTGGATGCAAACTTCTTCCAGCACATTCCTTACCTGGAGACCTTCAATCAGGAACACGGCACACACCTTGTAAACGCTGGTGGCATTCATATTGAACCAATGGCCCTCTATTCAAAGAAGTACAGTAAAGTTGAAGACATCCCAGATGGCGCTACAATTGCAATTCCTAATGATACCACCAACGAAGGAAGAGCCCTACTTCTCCTAGAATCAGCTGGCCTTATTGACCTTAATGATGCAGCTGGAATTAGTGCAACCCCACTTGATATCACAAGCAATCCACATAGCTACAAGTTTGTTGAAATTGAAGCAGCCTCACTTCCAAGAACAATTGATGACGTTGATGCAGCCGTTATCAATGGAAACTATGCAATTCCAGCAGGTTTCAGCGCCAAGAATGACGGCCTTCTTGTGGAAGGTGCAGACAGCCCATATGTCAACATAATTGCAGTCAAGGAAGGCAATGAGAACAACGAAGCAGTCAAGGCCCTTGTCAGTTGCCTTCAGAGCCAGGAAGTTATAGACTGGGTCAATGAAAACTATCCAAATGGTGAAGTTGTGGTAGTTTTCTAAACGCAGATTTCTAAGCTACAAAAATTTTTATAAATTCAAGGACCGTCGCAGCACGGTCCTTTTTTTATTCATTTTTCTCACAATAATATAAGGAACTACTAGACCTTAAATTTATTTTGTGATATTGCTCTATCCGGTTTAAAGAAGAGTTAGAAAATGAACGACTTATTATCTGTAGCCATTGCATTGGCAGCCGGTCTCTTAATGACCAGAGTTTTTAAGAAATTACACCTGAATTTCCCAGATGTAACCGCCTTTTTGGTAGCAGGTCTTTGCATTGGACCTTACGGCCTTGGCAGACTTGGAATTGAAGGTTTGGGCTTCACTTCTTTTGAAGCTGTGGACTCAGTAGAAATTGTTTCCACTGTAGCTCTTGGCTTTATAGCCTTCTCAATTGGAAACGAATTTAAGCTTTCTCATCTTGAAGGAACAGGAAAACAAGCAACCGTAATTGGAATTATTCAAGCAGTTACAGCAATGGTAGTTGTAGACATAATTCTTGTGATAGTGGCCTTGGTCACAGATGGAAAGACCCTCACAATTCCTGCAGCCATCACTCTTGGCGCAATTGCAACAGCAACAGCCCCTGCAGCCACACTTATGGTTGTAAAACAGTACAAGGCAAAAGGAAAGCTCACAGACATCCTGCTTCCAGTTGTCGCCCTTGATGACGCAGTAGGTCTTGTAGCTTTTGCTCTTTCCTTTGGAATTGCCCAAACCCTTATCACAAATACAGTTAGCATAGTTGCAATCATTGTTAACCCACTGGTTGAAATTGTAGCCTCTCTCCTTTTAGGCTCCATCATGGGCGTCATCCTAACAAAGCTGGAAGAGCTATTCTTCTCCAACTCTAACAGACTTTCACTGACAATCGCCTTTGTGCTGGTAACCATTGCCTTGTCTGCAATGAGCTTTAATATTGGACCAGTTACAGTTTCGTTCTCATCTCTATTAGTATGCATGATGTTAGGCACAATGCTTTGCAATCTTTGCCCACGTTCAGGCGATATTATGGCCAGAGCCGACAAATGGACCGCACCGCTTTTTGCCCTTTTCTTTGTCATAAGTGGTGCAGACTTCAACCTCAGCGTTTTCAAAGAGCCAATTGTAATTGTCATTGGAATTCTCTACATCTTGGGCCGTTCAGCTGGCAAATACTTTGGAGCCCGCGAAAGCGCAAAAGCAACCGGTTGTGACGACAGCGTAGTCAAATACCTAGGCTACACGCTTCTCCCACAAGCCGGCGTCGCCCTTGGCATGTGCATCCAAGCTGAAGCCTTAGGCGCCACAGAAGGCCTGTTGATTCGTAACATAGTCCTCTTCTCCGTCTTCGTCTACGAGATTGCAGGCCCAATGATCACCAAGTGGGCCCTCACCAAATCCGGCGACATTGAAGTCAAACCAGAAGAGAAAACCACCCACGACCGCTTCAACATGCCAAAAGATCACCGCAAGGCCCACTTCCTCAAGCACTAAACCTCAATTATTATCAAGGCTGTCTCGTTGGCAGCCTTTTTTTTATACCCTTTTTTAGCCCTAAACTTTTGATTGCAAATACCCCTCCTAGTATATCATGACTAATAGAGTCAACGTACTCAGGAGGAAAACCTATGAAAAAACTGTTGGTCATTTTATTGGCAGCATTGTTGCTGTTCTGTTTCACTTCCTGCAAACTTACACACAGATTTCTGGTTCAAAGCCTACAGTAGAAAAAGGAAGTCTTTCAAAGAACGGAGAAATTCTAGCAAATGATGAACTTTTTGAAGCTTTGTCGTTAATTAATAATTATTTAGAAACAAATCTGGATAAATTTGATACTTATGAGGTCATAGCTGGCCCTTTTTTAAACATCAGATATCGGAATAAATTAGATTGACAAACATTCTGATATCGGAATATAGTTAAGATATGAAGTATATGACTACAGCACAGGCGGCAAAAGAGTGGGGAATTTCACAGAGAAGAATTGCCTTGCTTTGCGCGGAAGGTAGGATTGAAGGGGCTTGCAAATTGGGAAAGACTTGGATGCTTCCTGAAAGTTCCAAAAAACCTTCTGATGAAAGGGGGAAATGCTCTGTGGGTGAAGATTTTTTTGACAGAACTTATGTTACAGAGCAATATCCTATATATAATTCTAGTGCCATTTATGTTAGGAGAAATTTGTTCTGCAATGCAAACAAAATATGTGAAGCCCAACAAATTAAGCTCAATGATGTTGTTGATGACTTTCTTGAACAGTTTATAAAAAATAATTCACAGACACGAATAGGCATTGCTGAGGGTGCCTTCAGAAAATGCGAGGACCTTAATTTCTGCAATGCTGAAGTTGCAAAGTTGTTTGAAAGTTAATATGAAATTACTCCTTGATACGCATATAATTCTGTGGGCTCTTGATAACAATCCAAAGTTATCCCTGAAGGCTAGAAAGTTAATTCTTGAACCAGCAAACGATGTTTTTTGTAGCGTAGCTTCCTTTTGGGAACTTCAAATTAAACATATGCTTCATCCAGAAATTATTCCAGACCCAAAACTTGTTTTTGAATATTGCCAGAAAGCAAAATATGAATTTTTAGATATTTCCGTTCCTGAAGTCTTTGAACTAACAGAACTTAAGCAAATCCATAAAGACCCTTTTGACAGACTCCTTTTAAGCCAATCAAAAGTATTGAAAATGAAGCTTGTAACTACTGACAGAATCTTTGAAGCCTATAAAGAAGACTGCGTTCTCTTAGTTTAGAAATTGCGCATATTAGTGGAGGGAAACTTAGGTTCACTGGTGACGTTAATGCCAAGCTTTCTTAAGCCAGAGGAGTCTCCTGCAGATGGAATATGACTCATATGAGACTCACAGCCACGAAGCTCAGGCAGCTTGTCTAAGGCCTTCTTGGCATCAGCATTAATTGCTGCACTCATGGCAAGACAAATGAGGGTCTCATCCAAATTGAGGCTTACTCCCCTACCCTTGAGAACGTCACGCTTCATAGTAGTGACAGAATCAACAACGGTATGAGGGATGAGTTCAACGGACTTATCAATGCCAGCTAGAACCTTCAACGAATTGAGAACAAGAGCGCTAGAAGCATGCATAAAAGAGGAATTGTGGCCTGTAACAAAGGTACCATTAGCAAGCTTAATTGCCGCAGCGCAGGTAATACCGTCCTTGCCTTTTCCACGAGAAATAGCATCCTCAAGCGCTTGTTTTGCAACCGGAACGGTGTCCCTATCTTCACACTTAAGGCCAACTCTATCCATGATAGAGGCACAACGGGCCACTGTTTCCTTGCTTCCTATGCCCTGTGCATATTCGCAAGCAGACCTATAATAACGACGTATTATCTCTTGGTTGGCTGCTTCACGGACCACGGCATCGTCACAAATACCAAAGCCAAGGCGGTTAACGCCCATATCGGTTGGAGAATTGTAGTCAAGCGAGCCTCCAGTTATCTTGTTAAGAATACGCTTTAAAAGAGGGAAAGCCTCCATGTCGCGGTTGTAGTTGACGGCAATCTCGCCGGTGGCTGACACGTAGAAGTGGTCAATCTGGTTGTAGTCGCCAATATCGGCGGTAGCTGCTTCGTAGGCTATGTTCACTGGGTGGTCAATAGGCAGATTCCAAATTGGGAAGGACTCAAATTTAGCGTATCCACTCTTTCTGTTATTTTTAAAATCGTGATACATTTGAGAAAGACAGGTGCCTAGCTTTCCACTTCCAGGACCAGGGGCCGTGACCATGACAACCGGCTTATCCGTTGGGATGTAAGGATTTGCGCCGTAACCTTCGTCGCTGACAACTAGGTCAACGTTCTCTGGATAGCCCATAATCTCTTTGTGAAAATAAACATTAACTCCACGGCGCTGAAGCATATCTGCAAAGTTTTTTGCACTAGCTTCGCCCTTGTAACGAGTGATGACAACCTTGTTGGCCTTGATGCCCCACGCGGCAAAGTCATCAATCATCTTAAAGACGTCAGTGTCGTAGGAAATTCCAAAGTCGGAACGCATTTTGCGGTGCTCAATATCACCAGCGTGAATGCAAATGATAACATCCAGCTTGTCTCTGAAGGAGTGGAAAACCTTCATTTTGTCGTCAATGTCAAAACCGGGCAGGACTCTGGCTGCGTGGTAGTCAAACAACAATTTTCCACCGCATTCAAGGTAGAGCTTACCGTCCACCTTGCGCATTCTTTCTAAAATATATTGATTTTGCTCTCTCAAATACTTTTCATTATCAAACCCAATTTTTGCCATAATTCCCGTCCTTATTTAAAGTTATACACCATATCCTGTTTAAGTTTTTCAGCAATTTCTTTGCCAACCAAGGCTTCAGCAATCAAAAAAGAAAAAGCTGCAGCGCAGCCTGGACCAGCACCAGTTATCACGTTATCCTGCTTGTAAGCAGAAATTCCTTTAATAAAATCAACTTCTGGAGCACAAGTTTCCATACCTGGATAACAGACTGCCTTCTTGTCTTTTAAAATTCCAAGTGGAGCAAGCACAACAGCTGGACTTGCGCAAATTGCACAAACTAGACCGTTAGCAGAATTTATATAATTTATTAGCTTTACCACAGCTGCGCTGTTTCTTAAATTCACAGCCCCTGGCATTCCACCAGGAAGCACTATACAAGAGAATTTTTCCTTTTCAATAGCAGAAACTTCAATATCACAGGCCACTTTAACCTGGTGGGCGCCGGTAATAAGGGTACCACCAACGCCAGCCACGGTGACCTCAAGGCCTGCTCTTCTTAAGACATCAATTGGAGTTAGAGCTTCAATTTCTTCAAAGCCCTCTGCCAACACCACAACAACTTTTTTCATGCTCAACTCCAAGGATTAAGAAAAATAGTTAATGCCTTTCGACAGTATTTGGGCCGTAGACAAGAAGCAAGCGAGGGACAGTACTAAGCTGTACGGCCCGAGCGTAGCGACGCAGTATGCGACCCAAAGACCTAGAAATTAGAACTCAGCTAATTTAGAAGCTCTTGGATATGGAATGACATCACGAATATTCTGCATTCCTGTAACATACTGAACGGCTCTGTCAAAGCCAAGGCCAAAACCAGAGTGTGGAACGGTACCATACTTTCTAAGATCCAGATACCACCAGTAGTCCTCTTCTCTAAGGCCAAGTTCTGCCATACGAGCTTTGAGAACATCATATCTGTACTCACGTTCGCTACCGCCAATGATTTCCCCAAGTCTTGGTGCCAAAACATCCATAGCACGGACAGTCTTGCCGTCCTCGTTGAGCTTCATGTAGAAACTCTTGATTTCCTTTGGATAGTCCGTGACAATGACTGGGCATTTGCAAATTTCCTCAGTGAGGAAGCGCTCATGCTCGGTTTGGAGATCACAACCCCAGAAAGGTTTGAACTCAAATTTATCGGCATGCTTTTCAAGCTCTTTGACGGCGTCCGTGTAAGTGAGGTGTGCAAACGGGGTTTCCACCACGTGGCGGATGGTGTCTTTCACACCTGGCTCAATGAATTTGGAGAAGAAGTCCATATCCTCGTCGCACTCTTCAAGCACGTAGCTAAAGACGGATTTGAGAAAGCGCTCGGCAATATCCATGTCGCCTTCAAGGGTGCAGAAGGACATTTCAGGTTCAACCATCCAGAATTCTGCAAGATGACGCTTGGTGTTGGAATTTTCAGCACGGAAAGTTGGGCCAAAGGTGTAAATGTTGCGAAGTGCTGTGGCATAGGTTTCGCCTTCCAGCTGACCACTGACGGTGAGGCTGGTGTGCTTACCAAAGAAGTCCTTGGAGTAGTCAATGTCACCATTTTCAAGGCGTGGTGGATTTTTCATATCCAAGGTTGTCACCTGGAACATCTGGCCGGCACCTTCACAGTCGCTAGCTGTGATAAGTGGAGTGTGAACGTAGTAGAAATCGTTCTCTTGGAAGAATTTGTGTACGGCAAAAGCCATCTTGCTACGCACTCTAGCTACAGCTCCAATTGTGTTGGTTCTGGCTCTGAGGTGTGCAATGTCGCGCAAATATTCCAAAGTATGTCTTTTCTTCTGAAGAGGATAGTCCGCTGGAGCTTCACCAATAAGTTTAATGGAAGAAGCCTTAAGCTCTACTGCTTGGTCTCCGCCTTCTGAGGCAACAATTAAACCTTCACAGACAACTGAGCATCCTGTTGAAAGGGAATTAAGGAGATTATTATCAAAAATAGCCTTGTCAGCAACGACCTGAAGGCCCTTAAGGCAGGTGCCATCGTTGACTTCAATAAAGCAGACATTCTTACTGTCTCTTTTGGTTCTGACCCAACCTTCTGCTGTAACAGGAGTAGGTCCTGGCTGCATAGTTTTCAACTCTTTGATAACTGTTTGCATATATATCTCCTTATATAATGAATCCCATGGGTTCAGATATTAAAAACCCATAGCGTGTTAGTCAAGTAAGTTCACCACTGTATTGGCATCCGCGTTGACAAACTTGAGCCTTAAACGGGCTCATCACGGAAGCCACCAAATCAGGCGTATTATTCTTATCTGAAAGATGAATCAAATACACTGGCTTTTGCGTCTTGTCAAACTCACACGCTATTAAAAATTCCCGTGCTTGGTCGTTTGAAAGATGGCCCCGCTTACCAGCAATTCGCTTCTGCAAGAAAATTGGATACGGCCCAGTTCTGAGCATTTCTGAATCATAGTTAGCTTCAAGGAAAAGCAGGTCCGCAGCCTTGGCATAACGGAGCATTTCATCCGTGTAAATTCCTGTGTCAGTAATGAGAACTATTTTCTTTCCATTACAAGAGATACAATAGCCTACACTGCCAGCACTATCATGGCTGGTATAAAACGAATCAACAGTAAATGGCCCAATTAGGAAGCTTTGTCCTGGCACAAACGAGCACTTGTTTTCTGGCAAAAGCGCCATTCGATCATATTCAACTGTGGCATAAGTCAGTACATTCTTACTCACATAAACAGGCTTTTTGGTAGTACGGCCAAAAGCGCCTGCTGAAGAATTATGATCAGGATGAAGATGCGTTAAAAGTAAAGCCAAAACGGAAGAAGGCTCAAATCCAGCTTCAGTCATTCGCTGCTCAATTCTGCGTAGCGAATAACCAGCATCAATCAGAAGGGACTGCCCATTACAGGAAAACACATAAGAATTCCCGCAACTACCACTTCCTAGAACGCTGAATTTAATCACAAAGCTCTCCTATGGCTAATGCCCATATAACAAAAAAATCCTTGGCAACGAATTACCAAGGATTTATCTTTAGCGGCGAAGGGCCACGATCCCCTGACCGATCGGATATGAGCCGATTGCTCTACCAACTGAGCTACGCCGCCAAGCCTTAGATTTTATAGAACATTTGCAAAAAAAAGACAATACCCTATTCACTCTTTTTTATAGACATTGCGACAATGTAAGAGCCATCCACCACAAAATCCACAACCTGTGAGTTAATTCTCACAGAAATAGACACACTACCGTCTCCATTCTGAGAAAGAGCAGACATGATAAAATCCTTTGCAGGGAGATTCTCTGAAAGAAAAGAAGTAAAAACCTCTGCAATAGCAGCCTTAGAGTCAGGATTAACAAAGGTTTCCAGCCATTGATAGCCGAACTCGGAAGAAATTGCCTTTGCTAATAAAGAATGAAAAATAGTCTCATCTGGCTGAACTAATTGCCCCATTACAGAATCCACTGGTAGCAGTGGCTTTTGCTCCAAGCTTAAGGTCACAAGCGAAATTCTTGTATTTGATCCAAACCCAATAGTAGGAATTAATAAAAGAGAAAATAAAATAAAAAATTTCTTAACCTTGTTCACAACGTCTATTTTCTACTAAAAGCCACTTGTCCTCAAGGGGCTTTGAACGTATTATTCAAAAATCATGAAAGAAGAAATCAAAAGCCCCTACGACAGTGAGAAACTCTCTTATAAAAATATACTCAATGGCAACATGAGCCCATGGGTAATGAGATTCATCAAAGCAGTTGGAAAAGGCATAAATGATTTTGACATGATTCGCGACCAAGAGAACATACTCCTTGGCGTTTCCGGCGGAAAGGACTCCTTAGCTTTAGCTCTGGCACTTTCAGTAAGAAAAAAATGGCTTCCAATTGACTACAAGCTAAGTGCCATCATGATTAACTGGATTGAACATCCAATTGACCCTGCTTACAGACCAAGACTTGAAGAATACTTTAAAGACCTAGGCATAGACTTTGAGATTATTGACGAAGCCCAATTTCCAGAAAGTTTCAAAGGAGATTTTAATTGCTATCTCTGCTCCAGAAACAGAAGGCGCATTCTCTTTGAAATTGCACAGCAGCGAGGCTTCAAGCAAATTGCAATGGGCCACCACCTAGATGACCTAGTAGAGACCACAATGATGAACCTCTTCTTCAGAGGCAACTTTGCCACCATGAATCCCGTCCAAGAATTCTTTGACGGCAAACTCTACGTCATTCGCCCAATGATTGAAATCCACGAGCAAACCCTGATCCGCCTCTCTCAAACCTACGACCTTCCAGTCATCAAACCGGTTTGTCCCTACGACCAGACCAACATCCGAGCCAATCTAAAACCGATAGTCAAAGATCTGTGCAGAATGGATAAATTCACAAGAGAGCACGTCTTTTCAGCCCACGATTTAACTTGCACAATTAAGCGCTAAACCACCCTATTATATATTGGCAAAGTCACCTTAATAATATTATTATTGCGCGTGGGTCTTTTGCCCCCGTTAGTTATTTTGAAGGAGTTATAACCTATGAATAGAATCAGAAACAAGGGAGCCAAGAAACTTGTAGCAATTGTTCTTGTTGTTGCACTTTCCATTGGTTCCGTCTTTGCATCTCCTCTTAATTTGGCAGGTTCTTCCAACAATGCCAAGATTTACAATGAAACCTACAAAGCTGTCAGCAATCCAGAAGCAGTAACCAATGGTTGGATTGTACGCACAAAAGATAACCCAGTTTCATTTGAAAACAGTGACTTAAAGGTCACAATTGGAGAAAATTCACTTGTTAAGTTTATCAGTTTGGAGGATGCAAACCCTGTCATCTACCTACTTGACGGTTGGATTTCAGCCGCTTCTTCAGAATCCGTTAAACTTGCCATTAAGACACCGGTAACCGCCTATGGTTTAACCGCAGGTTCATCAATCTTGGTTATTTCAGATGCTGAAAATGAACATGGTTACATCCAGAAAGGCAGTGCAACTGCAGTGAACGCAATCACAAATGCAATCACTAGGATTACAGAAAGCAACTACCTCAACCTTGCAGACAGCAGTGCAACAACAAAGGCACCAGAAGCAGACTCTAAAATTGCTACAATTGTGACAAAACTTCAAAGCCAGCCGGTTGAAGAACCAGTAGCAGAGCCAACAGTTGAGACATCCGTTCAGGAAGAAACCACCACAGAAGTTGCAACAGAAGCTACAACAGAAGTCACAACAGAAGTCACAACAGAAGCAACAGAAACAACATCAGAAACCTCAGTGCTTGAAGCAGAAAAAGCAGAGGACTCAGAAACAACTGTAGCAGAAACTATTACAGAAGCTGAAGTTGTTCTTAGCCCACTTACCAAGACCTTCACCTATGCCGGCTATGAAGCAACCATCACAGCCTATGTAGGTCAGGCAATTGTTGAGTATCCTGCATTTGTAACTGCACAAGAGATTTATGCTGCAGCAGCTGCAGCTTACAAGGCCTATACAGCTTACCTAAGTGAGGTCTATATTGAGGTTGTAGAAGCTGGCAAGGCAGTTGTAACCTACCCAGAAACCTACGGAGAAGCTGAATTCAACCTTGCAGTAGAACTTCTTGAAAAAGAACTTCCAGCTTACATTTCTTCCCTCTTTGCTCAGGACTCTGAAAGCAAGGTAGAAGAGACAACCCAGGTTGTGCCAGTTGAGATTGGAGCTAAGAGTGAACCTGCTGAGCCTATAATTACAACCGTTGTTGTTCCAATGACCAAGACCTTCACCTATGCTGGCTATGAAGCAACAGTTACAGCTGACGTGGGACAGGCAATCCTTGAATATCCAGCATTTGTAACTACACAAGAGCTTTATGCTGCAGCAGCTGCAGCTTACAGCGTGTACTCAGAATATCTCAACGACGTTTATATTGAAGTTGTAGAAGCTGGCAAGGCAGTTGTAACTTACCCAGAAACCTATGGGGAAGCGGAATTCAACTTTGCAGTAGAACTCATTGAAAAAGAACTTCCAGCTTACCTTGAAGCCCTCTTTGCAGAAGAATCTGAAGCACAAATTAATGTTGATGTGACAGATGTTGTAGTTGAAATTATAGCTCCTGAAACTTCAACAACAAAACCTGAAACAGAAGCTGAGACAGAAGTTCAGACAGAAGTTCAGGCAGAAGAAGAAACCACAGTAACGGAAGTTGCTGAAGCTCCAGCTGTTACAATAGAGCCAGCAAAGGCTGAGAAGAAAACCAACGTAGACTTTGGTGCAACAATTGGTGTGGTTTATGGCCAGTACACAGAAGGCTCAGAGTTCAAGGCAATCCTTGACAAGCATTACATCAGAAGAATTGGAATTGCACCAAAGAGCTTGATTATCAACCTTGATCCATCCCTTACAGTTGGCAATTTCAAACTTGGTCTTCACCTCTCACTTGATGTCCTAAATATCAAAGATAGCTTCAGTTTCAACACCAACAATGGCAAAACAGGCTATATTAACAGCCTTGCAAAGTACATTGGAAACATCAATTATAACTCTGAAAATTTGAATGTTGATATTGATAGAACCCACAGCATCCAGGCTTCAAGCCCAGTCTTCCATTCAATGGATAAAGCCTTTGACAAGAACAACAGCTTGGTTGCAACTGCAAGCCTAGATTTCAACTTTGTCAAGGTCAGTGGCTTTGTTGATGACCTTCAGCTTACAAACCACCTCAACGGCGAGACTCAGTATGCAGGCATCAACCTCACAGCAGGTTCAAAGTACGTTACAGTCAACGCCTCTGTAATTGCAGCTGCAAAGAACTTGAAGGACATTGATTTCTATCCTGCAATCGATGCCTTGACAAGCTTTAACCTTGGAAAAACAAAGGTTACTGTTTACGCAGGTATTGCTGGACTTTACAAGACAAAGACAACTGCTACAACAATCAAGGCAACCTTTGACTTTAATGCCTTGAAAATTGGCTTTGGCTTAGCCTACAACAGCGGTTCACATATCAGCAGTTCAATAAGCAACAGCAATGTAACAGTTGTTAACGCCTTTGAAGGTAATTCCTTAGATTTAGACTTCACTGCAGGACTTAAACTTGGAATTCTTTCTATTGACGGTTCCGTAACTCTTCCACTTTCTCTTAACGAAAACGGTGGAAGAATTGCCTACAACACAGTTAAGACTCTCAATGGAAACACAAAACAGGCTTCTGCAGATGTCATGAGCTTAAGCGCAAAACTTGACTTCAACACCGTCTGTATTTCTGGCGGAGTTCTTTATGAAGGTTTTGCAGCAAAGCTGGTAAACGTTGCCAAGGCAGTAAAACGGGGAAGCGGAAGAAAGGCTGCAGTCAAGAGTCTTGTTGATACAGATCTTGCAACCGTTTACGCTCAAATGACTCTTACCTTTGGAGACCTTGAAGCCTACGTAAGAGGAGACTTAGCAGCTATTGACGGACATGCTAGAGTTTCAACAACTCTTGGAGCCTCCTATAATTTCTAAAAGATATGGCAATAAAGCAACTTGATCCAATAGTTGCCTCTCGTATAGCAGCGGGGGAGGTAGTTGAAAGACCCTCCTCCGTTTTGCGTGAGTTAATAGACAATTCCATTGACGCAAAAGCCACAAAAATAAGCGTTCATATTGAACAGGGCGGCATCAAAAGCCTAACGGTAATAGATGATGGTCTTGGAATGTCAAAAGAAGATCTTTCAATGGCT
Source organism: Sphaerochaetaceae bacterium (assembly GCA_963606545.1). Taxonomy (GTDB): domain Bacteria; phylum Spirochaetota; class Spirochaetia; order Sphaerochaetales; family Sphaerochaetaceae; genus UBA9732. The sequence goes on along the minus strand of CAVCYP010000019.1, from coordinate 8,304 downwards.
TGCGTAAGCCACGCAACCAGTAAAATAAGCACCTTGGAAGATCTTTTTAACCTTAGAACCTTAGGTTTTAGAGGCGAAGCCTTAAGTAGCATAGCCTCCTGTTCCCTCCTTACAATAGATTCAAATGGAAACCGCATTGTAGTTGATAACGGACAGCAAGGTTCAATTCTTCCAGGAAGTGTCTCAAAAGGTACCAGCGTCAGAATGGAAAACCTCTTTGAGCTAATTCCTGCAAGAAAGCTCTTTTTGAAAAGACCTCAAAGCGAAGCCGCAGAATGCAAAAAGATCCTTCTAGAGAAGGCACTTGGCTTTGAGGACGTTGAATTCCTTCTTTTCATTGACGGTGAGCTTAAGTTACACCTTCCAAAAGCCAGCAAAAAAGACCGCTCAGCAACGGTGATGAGCCTAGATAAAGCCTTTATGCCTGCGCAAATACTTGAAATGAACTACGAAAGCGAAAACCTTGCTCTTTATGCCGTAGCTGCAGATCCTTCTTGCTATAAACGGGATAGAACTCAAATCAAAATTCTCCTCAACGGAAGAATTATAGATAGTTTTGCCCTAACTCAGGCTATCAACAACGCCTACTCCGCAGCTCTTCCTGGTGGAGCTTTTCCGTTCTTCTATCTGTTTATTGAAGACAATCCTTCGCTGGTAGATTTCAATATTCATCCAACCAAGCGAGAGTGTAAGATTCGTAACCAGAGCCAAATCTACGGCAGTATAACTACCATGATTCGGAATGCCCTGCTCCACGGGAAATTCAATACCAAGATTGATAACCCCGCTGAAGCACAAGAGCCCACACTGGAATTCAACGAAAAGCCTGTGCAGTATAATGCCCTGCCAAAGACGCAGCCAATGCCAACGCCAAAGGCCCCAAGTTCAAGACCGGTAACACAAGCTCCAAGCCAAGAACCTACAGGCTCTAAGCACCCCGCAGTACAAAATACCAGCAAGCCTTTTGATCCAGCTTGGTTTGAAAACGCAAAGAAAATCATGGCAAAAAGTGCTTCAAACAGCCCAAATGCCTCTCAAAATAAAGCACAAGAGGCCCAACAGGACATCAAAGCCCAGAGTGCTACCTACACCTACCTTGGACAGCTCTTCAACACTTTCCTACTTGTAGAAGTCAACGACAAACTGCTTTTCATAGACCAGCACGCCGCTCACGAACGTCTCCTCTACGACGAAATTGTAGCGCAAAAAGACGTCCAACGCCTCATGATCCCCTACCGCTTTGAAACGGACCGCTCGGCGGACGACTTTCTTATGGAAAACAGCATAATCTATTCCGATTTTGGCGTGGAGCTTACCCGCGTGGAACCTCTTTTATGGGAAATGTCCACAATCCCTGCCGTCTGCAGAAAAAATGAAGCAGAGGTTGCCGCCTATATCCAAAACACCACAGGAGACCTTGAAAGTGCAAGAAAGGGCCTTTTTGCAGTAATGGCCTGCCATGCAGCAATCAAAGCAGGAGATCCTCTTGATAACATCACAGCAAAAGCCCTGGTGGATAAAGTCTTTAAATTAGACGCAATGCTCTGCCCTCACGGCAGAAGCTTTACTTTTGAAATGACCAAGGAAGAGCTTTACAAAAAAGTTGGACGTATAGTTTAAGGCAGAATAGTTAAATTTGAAACTTCATCAAAGACAGCTTCAGTAAGGCCTAAGCCTCTATCTAGAGCCCCACTGACATCCCTGTAAGAAACCTCAAAGGTATCCTTAAGGGTTCTACCGTCTTTGTAGTACAAAGTCAAAGTCCAAAGTCCCGTTGGAAGAAGAGCTCCATCCGGCATAACAAGATTAGAAACACCATAGTAGGTTACGCCATCAACAATAGCCTGTTTTGCAGTTGTAGTCCAAGAAAGTGTACCATCAGGCGAGCTTACGACCATTGTTAGCCCATCTTCTGAGGGGACAGAAGCTGTGATAAATACACTTAATCCCATAGCCTTAGTAGATTCTGAGACATAAGGCTGTGCCACAATGGAGGAGACCTTAAACTCCCCTTTGTAGCAGGAGGTCAGAAGACAAAAAAGCGCTAGAATTAACAAGAATTTAGCCGGTAATAGAGTTCTTTTCATTTAGCATTGAAACCACTGGATTTGCGTATTCTTGGAATACTAAATCATGAACCTCTGGCTTTAGGTGGCTATAATGCTTTACAAAAGCCTTAGTATTCATATCTGCATACAGATTTGCAAACTCGGTTGAGTTGTTTAAATAGTCATAAGCAAAGTAATTAGCATCAAAGAGCTTGTAGTTTAAATGAATTTGCTTATCAATCTCACGCACAGCAGCACGAGCGTCAGTACAGCTTGAAGCGACAGGACTGCCTACTTCAATGTGAACATTACCCTTTGGAAGACGTAATCCACGGATTAAATCCAAGACATCGGCATATTTCTTTTTGACGTAGACGTTGTCGTAAACGCCTTCCGCTTTGAGCTTACGAATTTGCTCTTGGCTTTTGGTGACGTCGCAGGGATCCTTCTGGTAGCTGATGGCTACAGGGACAATTGACGCCTTTTCAAGGAACTGGGAGAAGGTGTAGCCCTCTTCTCGGTAGGCCAAATAGAGCATTTTAAGGATTGCGGCGCTGGTGTTGTCTATACCGTCTTTGGAGCGACCACTCTTTTGAGCAATCCAAATGGACTTCTTTTTCTCTTCAATGGCGTATTTGAGGTATTGGCTAAGGCGCAGGGTTTCTTTTCTCAGCTCGCTGGTGGAAGTAAGGGACCTCTTGATGGTAACTGCGCCGTTGACCTTAAAGAGGTCTGCAGCAAACTGGTTGACTAAAAGGTTGTCCCCAATGACCATCTCACACATTTGCTTGCCACTGCGAATCAGTGCTAAGTCTAAAAGCGCCGTGTCTAGTACAATATCCCTGTGGTTGCTAATGTAAATATGAGGTCTATCGTCAGTAAATTTATCAATGCCCCCAAAGGTAAAATCATCAATACTGGAGCTTTCAATCATCTCCAAGAATAAATCACAGGTGATGTATTCCTGAAACTCAGTGTAGTTGTGAACCTGAGTCAGTAAATGAGACAGTAATCTCTTTGAATGAAAGGATTTCCATGAATTTCTAATTCTATTATGTCTTGAAAGAATGTCTGTAAAGTTATTTAGTAATTGCGGATATTGAATGAGTCTTGAGATGGCATCATCAAAATCTTGTCCTTCATATGGAGCAATATCCTTAAATTCTTCTTTCATCTTGTAGGAACCTCAACTTCTTTAGTTATTTCTGAAACTTGAGCAAAGCTCTAGTATCATTGATCTTTCCCAACTTTGTGGGTCTCCCACGTGTCTCTGAGACAAGAGACCTCTGAAATCATCAAGGCTGTTGTAATTATGCTTGTCCATCCAATCTTCAATGCCTGTAAGGATTTCCTTGACCACTGGGAACCCATGCATATGAATTGTAGAACTAATCTGGGTTGCCTTGGCGCCGGCAAGGAGCATTTTGATTACTGTGGAAGCATCTCTGATACCGGTGGAGGCGCAAATATCGGACTTGACTACTGAGCTCATGATGGCGGTCCAGCGCAAGGTGTCGCCGTAGTCGCCTTTGGGTTGCACCATGGAGGTGGGGTCTACGCAAACTTTATCAATATCAATGTCTGGGCGGAAAAGGTGGTTAAACATGACAATTCCGTCAATGCCTATGTCTGAGAGGTTTTTGACCATGTTAGAGATAGAAGTGAAGTGATAACTGATTTTCATGCTCAAAGGTAAAGTAATAGCCTTTCTGGTCTGCTGGGCAAATTTAAGGTAGTTGGCTTCCACCGTCTGACCTTTAACCTTGCAGTTACTTGGGACAATGAAGTGAATGACTTCAATTGCATCTGCGCCACAGGAGGCAAAGCTCTTGGCATCCTCCAACCATCTAGCCTCTGAAGTACAGTTAATACAAGCGATAATTGGGATATCAACTGCGCTTTTGGCCTTTTCAATGAGGTCTAGATATTTGTCTACATAGTAGTCAGCGCTGGCCTGAGATAAAAAAGCGCGAGCATCCGCGTGAGTAAGGTAGTCCTCTGCCCCACTCATATCTCTGCGGGCTTTGTTGGTTATCTGCTCTTCAAACAGTGAGCTCAGAACAATGGCTGCAAGCCCAGAATCCTCTGCTCTTTTAATTGAATCCAAATCAGAAATTATTGGGCTACTTCCCAAAATCAGTGGGTTTTTAAGCTTCAAGCCCATGTAGGTAGTTTCTAAAGACCTCATCCTAACCTCCAGAAAATCTCGAATTTGTATGAATTATATCAAATAGAGAATGCAAGATAAAGACAATTGCTTTCATTGGACCCCCATTGTGAATTCATAAATTTTCTACTGCCATTTTTTAGATTTACAGTATTTTTAAATAATAAAATTTGACTTATACGCAATCTACTGGTAAAATCATAATGAAATAAAAAAACATAAGGAGATAATAATGCTTATTCTTATTTCAGATGCATTTGATGCATCACTTGAATCAAAACTCCAGCAGTTTGGAGAAGTTACAACAGATAAGTCAAGAGCTCCAGAAGCAGATATCATCTTGGTTAGAGCAAAAACCATCTGCAACAAAGAGTACATTGACGCAGCAAAGAACGTAAAGCTCATCATTCGTGGTGGGGTTGGAATTGACAACATTGACAAAGCTTATGCAGAGTCCAAGGGAATTATTGTTCGTAATACTCCAAAGGCCAGCTCAATTGCTGTAGCAGAGCTCACCTTTGCTTTGATGCTTTGTGCACCAAACAACATCATTACTTACCACAATGGTATGAAGAACGGCGAATGGCTCAAGAACATTAAGAGAACAGAGCTTTATGGAAAGACTCTTGGTCTTCTTGGAATTGGAAATATTGCAACAAAGGTTGCTGAAAGAGCAAAGGCCTTTGGAATGAACGTTGTAGCCTACGACAAGTATGTTTCTTCTTCAGCAGTTGCAACTTTGGTTCCTACAGTTGAAGATGCGGTTAAGGATGCTGATTACATCTCCATCCACATGCCATTGACAGATGAAACAAGAGATATGTTCAATGCAAAACTCTTTGACATCATGACAAAGAAACCTGTTATCATCAACGCTGCTCGTGGAGCTATTGTTAATGCAGAAGACATGGTTAAGGCTCTTGATGATGGTAAGGTAACTTGCTACTGTGCAGATGTTTACCCATCAGATCCACCAGCCCCAGATTATCCAATTCTCAAGTCTGACAAGGTTATCCTCACACCTCACGTAGGTGCTAACAGCAAAGAAAACCTTCTTAGAATTGGTGATGAGATTGTTGCTACAATTAAAGACCTAAAGGAAAACGGAAAAATTTGATGAAACTTGACGATACTAACAAAGCCATCATTAAAGAACTCAGCAATGGACGTAAAGCTTTTAGCGCTATTGCTGAAAGAGTCGGAATCACGGAGAACACTGTCAGAGCAAGAGTTAACAAACTCATTGATGACGGGGTTCTTCAGATTTCTGGTCTTGTAGACCCTCAGTATGTTCCTGAATTACAAGTTGTTTTCATGGGCATTAAGCTGAGTACCCTAGACCTAGAAGAAAAAGCTCAGGAATTTCTTAAGCTCAAAGGAGTTATCTCTGTTGTGGTTGTAACAGGAAGATATGACCTCATCGTAAGTCTAGCAACAGGAGCCAATGGAGACAACGGAGACAACAGTCTTCTTAACTTCTTTAAAAATGAGCTAAGCAAGATTAAGGACGTTTCTGACGTAGAGACTTTTGTTGTCTATCAGTCTCATAACTACATGATTCCTTATACCTTCTAAGATATCTTCTGAGGTTTTTAGTGGAACGGAGCGTACAGACTCAAGCAATTGTTGTTAAAACCGCCAAGGTTGGAGAGATGCATAAACTTTTAACACTTCTCAGCCCTGACCTTGGTCTTGTTAGTGTCATGATTTATGGAGGACGCAAGGGTAAAAAAACTGCCCTTGCGCCTTTGTTTTCTGTTGGCACTTTTCAGCTTTATCACAATCCTGTGCGTAACGAATATTCCCTTGAAGAAGCCGTTTCTTCCTTCATTCCAGAAGCAATAATGCAGGATTTGCAGTGCACTTATGCGGCTTCCCTACTTTGTGAAATTGTCACAAAGACTTCTACAGATGATCCAAAACCCATCTTTGAAACTCTCAAAAGTGCTCTTTTTGCGCTAGAAAAAGAACCCCAAGATGCACAGCGAATAATTATTTCCTTTATCTGGAAATTTTTACAAATATCGGGTTTGGCGCCAGATTTGGAGTACTGTCCGGTTTGCGAGCGCAGGTTTGAAGAAAATGAGACGCTGCTGTTTGCAATGGAGCTGACAAGTCCGGCGTGCAAAAACTGCGCAAATAGCGACTACCTTGTGCTACCCCCGGGGGCAAGACGATACCTGCGCTACACTATGAGCATGGACTTTACGAGTGCTGTTGCTATCCAGCTGAATCCGCCGGCACAGGCGCGCATTCTTTCGTATATGCTAAAGTGGATAAAGCTTCATGTAAGCACCCCGCTTAAGACGCTGGAAAACTGGCCGTTTTAACCCCTACTTGGCTAGATATATACCAATCTAAAGCTAATCAAATGCTCATAGCAACTTCAAAGGCACGCCAGATTACTGAGCGCAGGTTTCCAACCTTCAGGCAGTCGCCAACTAGGTGAACGTTACCTTCAGTGGTAAGTGGGTTGGAAATGTAGCCTGCAGAAGAAATTACTGAGTCACATTTGATTTCAATAGTACTTCCGTCCTTCTTCTGGCAGATAATTGAGCCGTCTTTGACTTCTGTGAGTTTGGTTTCAAGATAGACTGGGACTTTATGAAGTTCAAACCACTCGCGCAGGTAGGAACTATTAGCAAGGCAGACGCCCTTTTGCTTAACCAAGTCATCTAACATCTCTACGATGATTGGGTTCTTGCCTTGAAGTGCAAGTTCGTAGGCAATTTCTGAGCCTGTGAGACCTCCTCCAATGATGGCTACTGTGTCTCCAACTGGAGTTCCCGTTAGGAACTGGCAGGCTTCAACGGTCTTTTCAAAGCCAGGGACGTTCTTGAGGAACCTAGGCTTTGCCCCTGTAGCAATTACAAAACTGTCAGCCTTGAGGGCTGAGAGATCTTTAATTTCTGTGTTGAGGTGGACTTCAATGCCGTTTTGAGCTATCTGGCGCTTGTACCAGGCTAAAAGGTCGCGGAGTTTGCCTTTGTAGGACTCTGCGCTGGCTGCCACGAAGGTGCCTCCAAGATGATCTTGTTTTTCGTAGATGACTGGGTTGTGGCCACGTTTTTTCAGTACCAGTGCAGTTTCCATGCCACCAATTCCGCCGCCAATGATGGCAACCGTCTTAGGAGCTGAGGTTTTGACTATCTTATGCTTGTTCCACTGCATGGTCTGTGCGTTGACAGCGCAACGGGCAAGGTGGAGCGAATCGCTAAGGTCTTGGTCATTTGGAACGCCCTTATAGTGGCACATGTTGAAGCAGCCGTTGTGGCAGAGAATGCAGGGGCGAATATCTTCCGCATTGTCTTCCATGAGTTTTGTGACCCATTCTTGGTCTGCAAGGAAGGGTCTTGCAAAACCGGCGCCATCTAACTTGCCTGCTTCAATTGCTTGGGCTGCAACAAACGGGTCCAGTCTACCTGCGGCGACAACTGGAATTGTGACAAAGTTTTTGATGTGCTCTACGTCTGCAAGGTTGCAGTTTTCTGGCATATAAATTGGTGGATGAGCCCAGTACCAGGCGTCATAGGTGCCGTTATCACAGTTGAGCATGTCGTAACCGGCATCCTGTAGGTACTTGGCTGCTTTTTCACTTTCCTCCATGTCGCGGCCTACTTCAACGTAGTCTTCCCCTGGAAGTGCGCCCTGGCGGAAGCCTTTGGTCTTGGAAATAACGCTGTAACGGAGTGATACAGGGAAGTCCTCTCCACAGGCTTTTTTGATAGCCTTAACTATCTCTACTGCAAATCTATACCTATTTTCAAAACTTCCACCATATTCGTCTGTACGCTTATTAACATATTTAAGTGTAAACTGGTCAAGAAGATAGCCTTCGTGAACTGCGTGAATTTCAACCCCATCCACGCCAGCTTCTTTGAGTTGTCTTGCACTTTCTGCAAAGGCGTAAATCATGTACTCAATTTCCTTCTTGGTCATCTCTCTGGAAGGAACTTTATCAGACCATCTATTGGGAGAAGGAGAAGCTGTTGCTGTGATTTTGTCTAAATTCATGAAAGGCTTGCTCAGTACGTTGAGAACTGGATTTGTGTAGAGCTTTTCCATCATCTCAGAGATGGTAAAGGATCT
>CAVCYP010000018.1:24078-32916 GCA_963606545.1 Sphaerochaetaceae bacterium | reverse complement strand
TAAACAACTAGACGCGAAATTAATTACACAAAATCCCGATTTTTGTTAAAAAAAAATAGGGACCACCAAGTTGGTAGTCCCCAAAGCACGGCCCAAGCGCAACGACGCAGTATACTGTGTAGTTAATTGCGCCGTAGACAAGAAGTAAGCGCGGGACAGTGCTCTGCTGCACGGCCCAAGCGCAACGACGCAGTATACGGTGCAATTAAATTAACCAACGTTACCGTTGATGTACTTTTTGGCAGTAACAGTCTTACCTTCTGGAGAAACCAGCGCATGACCATCCACCTTCAAGGTGCCATTTTCTGTGTAAAGTGGCATATCAAAGAAGTGGTCTGGCTTGACGTAACACATCTCTGCTGGGTTTGCAAAACCTTCTGGAACAAGGTTGGTTCCTGCAGGGATATCATCAGCAAAAAGAACCTCGCAAGTTGTGTGCTCTTCAGCATTTGGATCAGAGGAAGCCAAAAGCATTCCACGACTCTTTACGCCCCTAAAATTAGCTGGCTTAAGATTGTTAACAAGAACAATGTTGTGGCCAAGAAGCTCTTCTTCCTTGTAGTAAGGAACAATTGAAGAAACAATTGTTCTCTCCTCTCCTTCTCCAGTATCAAGCCCAAGGATGTAAAGGATATCGCCATTTGGATGACGCTCAATTTTTACAATCTTGCTGACAGTGAGTTTAACCTTATCAGCAAACTTTTCAGCAATAGACTTGTTCTCTTCTGCAGCCTTAGCCGCCTGAAGGGCAGCCTTTGCAGCTTCTTTTTTTGCTGCAGCAATAGCAGCCTTATCAGTAGTATTTTCTTCCATCTTTCTTTCCTCTCTCTCCTGCTGACTTCCGCTGTAGCGGATTCTCAGCTCTTCAATTCTTGCATCTTCAAGCTTTGTAAATAAAAGACTAATTTCTCCAACGTTAATCTCTTTACTGTAATCAGCAAGAGATGACCAAGTATCGGTATTGCAGTCTAAGAAGCCAAGTAGAGTCTGGCTTGCAGTTGGCATGTAGGGTTGAATCATGACGCCAAGGTCGCGAATTAGGCCAACTAGAGTACGAAGAATTGCCTTTGCTTTCTCTGGGTCAGAGTTTCTAAGTTTCCACGGCTCGCTGTCTTGGAAGGCTTTGTTCCCAAGGCTTGATAGGGCAAAGATTTCTCTGAAAGCATCACGCTCTTCTGCATGTTCAAGAAGGTCTGTGATGACAGCTTCTTTCTCTTTAATTTGGGCTAAAAGTGCCTCATCTACAGGACCGGCTCCAAGCTGACCGTCAAAGAAGCGCTTTACAAAGGTAAGCGTTCTGTTAACAAGGTTGGAAAGGTTACCAATGAGTTCGCCGTTAACCTTTTCTTGGAAATCCTTCCAAGTGAAGGTAAAGTCAGCATTTTCAGGTCTGTTGTAGAACATGTAGAAACGCCAGACATCAGCAGGGATTCCGGTTTCTTGGACATCATTACCAAAGATACCTATTCCCTTGCTCTTAGAGAACTTACCACCCTCATAGTTAAGGTATTCAGTAGAGCTCATATGATGAAGCATGGTCCACTTCTGGCCTGTAGCAAGCAAAGTAGATGGGAAGATGACAGTATGGAATGGAATATTGTCCTTGCCAATGAACTGGAACAAATCCACCTCTTCAGGTTTTTGCCACCAATCTTTCCAGTTGTCCGTGTAATTGGCAGAAATGGAAATATAGCCAATTGGTGCATCAAACCAAACGTAGAAGACCTTGTCCTCATAGCCCTCTTTTGGAACTGGAATACCCCATTTGAGGTCACGAGTGATACAACGCTCTTTTAGTCCATCTCTAATCCAGCTCTTGGTAACCTGAACTGCGTTCTTTGCCCAAAAACCGTCAACCGATGCATCTTTAAGCCAGTTTTCAAGAAGAGGAAGTACCTTTGGAAGATCCAAATAAAGATGCTTAGTCTTTTTGATAACAGGAGTTGAACCACAAACCCCACAACGTGGATTAATAAGTTCTGTTGGCTCTAGGAGCGTCTGACAAGCATCACATTGGTCGCCTCTAGCATCTGTGGAACCACAGTGTGGGCAGGTACCTTCCACAAAGCGGTCAGCTAAGAATCTTCTGCACTGAGGGCAATAAAGCTGCTCCGTCTCTTTTTCTGTGATGTAGCCGGCATTGTCTACAGCTTTGAAGATGGCTTGAACAATTTCTGTCTGCTTTGGAGTTGAAGTTCTACCAAAATAGTCAAAACCAATGTTAAACCACTTGTAGATTTCTTTATGAATTGCATGATAGTGGTCACAAAGTTCTCTTGGAGAAACTCCTTCTTTTGCTGCTCTAGTTTCAGTAGCAGTTCCGTATTCATCTGTTCCACAAACGTATAAGGTCTCATACCCTCTTAATCTGCAAAAACGTGCAAATACATCTGCAGAAAGAACTTGGGTTAGGTTTCCAAGGTGTGGAATATTATTTACATAAGGTAATGCGCTAGTAACAAGTCTTTTTTTCATATCTTAAATCCAACAATCTATCATTATAATCACTTTTGCGTCATAACGTCAAAGTATGGAATATCGGTGGAAAGTACCATATCCATGCCTGTCAAAGTCTTTTTATAAGAGTCTAAAGTTCGCCACAGTTCAAAGAATTCAGGGTCACTGTCGTAGGCTTCAGCATAAATTTTTGTGGCCTCAGCATCAGCAACACCCTTAATCTGTTCAGCTTCTGCGTAAGCTTCCGACAAAATAGCCTTCTGCTCACTAGAAGTCTTACCTTCCCACTGGGCAAGCTGGCCTCTTCCGTAGGACCGGTAAGCCTCAGCAATCTGATTTCTTTCCTTAATCATTCGCTGGTAAACACTTTCAGTCAGGTCATCCGAATATCGGATTTGGCGAATAATTACGTCAATCAGCGTGATGCCGTACTCCTTGGTGTATTCGCTTGCAAGGGCCAGCATGCGGTCAGAAAGGCCCTGTCTTCCAACTTTGATGGACTCCTGTTGCACGTCTGAGACGGTAAGCGATCTAAGCTTTTCAGCCGCTTCAAGATCATCAATACTTGAAACCTCATCCACTGCACTCATCTCGTTTATGCGGTTAGAGTTACGCACAGCTTCATTCAAATAATTTTCAGAGATAACAGTTCTGATAGTTGAGTCCAAAATATCGTCTAATCTCAGCTCCGCAGTAGAAACATCTTTGACCGTTTCGTAGAACTTAGCAGGATCTGTAATCATCCATCGGCTAGTTGGGTCCACGTAAATGAACTGATTTTCCTTAGTTGGAATGCGCTGAGCATCACCGTCCCAAGAGAGAATCTTTGCCGAGTAAGTATTTACAGTATCAACAAATGGCATCTTAAATTTCAACCCCGGCTCTGTCTCAACCTTCACAATCTTTCCAAACCGAGTCACAACCGCCTGCTCCCCTTCACTGAGAATATAGAACGGCCCCATCAAAAGGAAAATTACCAAAAGAGCCATCACAAGGGCCAAAATAGTCAAACTCTTCTTCATTTTGCACCTCCCGTGATATTTGCAATTGGCAAGAAATTTTCAAGACTGCTGTCCACCAATGTGACTTCTCCCTCCTGGGAAGCCAAAATCTCCTCCATAGTCTCAATATAAAGTCGCTTAGACGTAACTTCCTTGCTCTTCTCGTACTCCGCCTTCACACTCTCAAACCTAGCCACATCACCTTTAGCCGTATTGATTCGCTCTGACGCGTAACCTTCTGCCTCCTGGATTAACTTGCTAGCCTCTCCCTGAGCCGATGGTATTACACTGTTATAGTTTTCCTTACCTTCATTTATATATTTATTCATGTCCTGTATGGCCTTGTTTACATCCTCAAAGGCATCTTGGACATCTCCTTCTGGTGGAACGATATCCTGAAGTTTGACGGTGACAATCTTTACCCCCATGTTGTAGGAATCCAACGTTTCCTGCATGAGATTTTGAGCCTCAACTTCAATTGTTGTTCTCTCACTTGTCATAACACTTAAAATAGGAAGGTCTCCCACCAGTTGGTTAATAACAGATCTTGAGACGTCACTTAAAGTTTGTTCTGGATTATTTACACTAAAAAGCCAGTTGTTGGGATCTTCAATCTTGTACTGAACTATCCATTTAACATCTACAATATTTAAATCTCCCGTGAGCATGGTAGATTCAGAAGCATAGCCATTATAATTATAGGAAGTTCCTGTACCATAAGTATTTCCTGCTGTTGCAGACCTAAAACCAAAAGACATGGTTTGTACCACTTGAGTCTCAACGTTATAACTCTTGTCAATGCCAAACGGTAGCTTGGTTTGAAGTCCTGGTCCTACTGTACGGTTATACTTGCCAAAACGCAAAATTACAGCCTGCTCAGTTTGGTCAACCACGAAAAAGCTGGTAGATAGCAAAAAGGCAATAACTAGCACCAAAGCCACAATTATCAACAACTTTGGAGAAAAGTGCAGTTTGGCTCTGTAGTTATTGTTTTGCTGATTTTGATTAAAATCAAAAGCCATAGACCCTCCCTAGAGAAAAAATCTCTCCAAAGTAGAATCTACAAACTTCAACTCTTAGGGTCAAGTAAATCTGCGGTAGAAGAAAGAACCAAAGCAGCTTCTGCAATTACTCCGTCTGTGATTTCTAAGCGAACCATTGCTTGTGCGCTAACAGAGCCGTTTACGGATAGTGTCACAAGTAAACTACAGCTGTCGCCTTCATTAAGATCTGTCTTTTCGTATCTTAGGGAGAACTGTAAGGGGAATTTCTGAATATTTCTAATTCTTTGGTGGGAAATCTCTTGGATGGTACCTGTAGTGGCATCGGTCTTAAGTAAAGAGATGTCTAGGAGGTCGTTGGAGCTGGGGAAGTAGATGCCGGCGCCGTAGCTGACTGTGCCGGTGAGGATTTTGGTGGTGGTTTCTGTTTGGGTGGGGGTCTCTAGGGTAAAGCGTTCAATTAGTGCTCCGTTTGAAACGCAGGAGGTTACTAGGCTGGCAATGAGGATTAAAGGTAAGATTAAAGCTAAACTTTTGCGACCCACTTTTTTCATGTTTTGCTTACTCCGGGGAGATGGTTTCTTCGTAGTGCTCCGTCCCAAGGGAGAGAATGCGGGCAATGTGGTCGTCGTTTAGTGAGTAAATGACGTTCTTGCCGTCTTTTCTCCAGCGCACAAGCCGCGCAACTCTAAGTAATTTAAGATGTTGGCTTGTAACGGATTGCGAGATTCCAAGGGATGTGGAAATAGAATTTACACTGGCTTCACCAGCTTCAAGCATATAGAGAATCTTCAAGCGCGTAGGCTCGCCAAACACCTTGAAGAAATCGGCAATATCAACTATCTCCTCTTCTGGGAGACTTTCAAATCTCTGGTTGTTTTCGTTCACAATTAGATATTATACTTTATGGAGGTTTTTGTAAAACCTTTGGAGGATTATATGAAAATTGGTTGGATAGGAACAGGAATCATGGGCTCTAGCATGTGCAAGCATCTAATTGAAGGTGGGCATAGTGCTGTTGTTTATAATCGTACTAGAGCTAAGGCTTCTGAGCTTGAGGCACTAGGAGCTTTGTATGTTTCTAGTCCTGCTGAAGTTGCTAAGGCGGTTGACGTGGTTTTTACCATGGTTGGTTTTCCTTCCGATGTTGAAGCCGTTTATTTTGGCGAAGATGGTATTTTTGCCGGACTTGCTGGTGGTGCTGGTGTGGCCAGTGTTGGCGCTACCGGCAAGGGGCCTATCTTGGTTGATATGACCACAACAAAGCCTTCCTTGGCGGTTAAGATATATGAGAAAGCTCTTGCTTATGGCTGTGAAGCCTTGGATGCTCCTGTTTCAGGTGGAGACTCTGGTGCAAGAAATGCAACTTTATCAATTATGGTTGGTGGCGATGCTTCTACTTTAGCCAAAGTTGAGCCTCTATTTAAACTAATGGGTAAATCCATTGTTCTTGAAGGTCCCGCCGGTGCTGGTCAACATACAAAAATGGCAAATCAGATTCAGATTGCAGGAACCATGGTTGGTCTTTGTGAAGCTCTTGCCTACTCCAAGGCAGCTGGCCTTGATCTTGAAACTATGGTGGCAACTATTTCTAAAGGTGCGGCCGGTTGTTTCTCCCTTGACAGCTATGCTCCAAGAATCATCAAGGGCGACTATGCTCCGGGCTTTATTGTCGAGCATTTTGTCAAAGATATGAAAATTGCCATTGAAGAAAGCCACAGAATGGGTTTACAGCTCAAAGGTCTTGAACTGGTTGAAGCCATGTATGAAGAGCTATGTGCTAAGGGCTATGGTCGCTGTGGAACTCAAGCTCTTGTTAAAGTTATTGGAAATGATTTTTGATTGGATTTTTGATTGGAGCAGCCTTTAATGTCTAAAAAAGCTAAAACCAGCCTCTCTGGAAGCGAAAAATTTGATTTATACTACAATGAAATCTACGGTACACGCTGGCCTGTTTTAAAAGCTTCCATGCTAGAAGAAAACAAGCCAGTGTCGCTGGGGGATTATTTGAGCTCTGGAGAACTTGGTTCTGTAGTCTCGTCTCAATTATCTGAGCCCTACTACATGGATAAGGCTTCTATCTGGGCAGCATCTATTCTTCCGGTCTTGGCCAACAATAAGGTTTTAGATATGTGTGCAGCCCCTGGAGGCAAAACTTTGGTGCTTGCAACCAAGCTAAGTGGGAGTGGAAAGCTAATATCTAATGATCGTTCAGCTTCAAGAAGAACCCGCCTTGCCAAGGTTATAAACACCTGCCTTCCTGAAACTTTGCGTCAGAATATTACCGTCACAGGTCATGACAGCACAACTTGGTCTTTATATGAAAAAAATGAGTATGACGCGGTCCTTTTGGATGCACCTTGCTCTTCTGAGCGTCATGTGTTATTAGATCCAGCAGCTCTTTCTATTTGGAGTCCTTCAAGGCCAAAGCACCTAGCAATCCAGCAATTTGCTATGCTGTGCGCAGCTTTGGATGCGACCGTACCGGGAGGTTATATCCTTTATAGCACCTGCTCAATCAACCCAGTTGAAAATGAAATGGTTATTGATAAGCTACTAAAAAAGCGTTCTGGTCTTTTTGAGGAAGTTTCTATCGCTGAGGTTTCGCCTTTTGTTACAAGTAAAAGTGAAGTTCTTCCCCATGGAAGGATTGTTCTTCCAGATGTTTCTAGTGGTTGTGGGCCTCTTTATTTCTGTCTATTAAAGAAATTAGGTTAATTATATGAAAACTGCAAACGTTGCTATTTGTAAGTGTGAAAACTATAATTTTGATCAGTTATATGCTGCTGTTTCTAAGGTTGCAGAGGCTGGTTTAATGCCTTCTGTTGCTGGCAAGAAAATTTTAATCAAGCCCAACATTCTCTCTGATGCAAAGCCAGAAGACTGTATAACCACAAATCCTGAATTTGTCAGAGCAGTAATTAGACTTTTAAAAGCCCAAGGAGCCTTTGAAATTTACGTAGGTGACTCCCCTGGTTTGCATAGTCCCACCTTTGAAGGCAAAAACTGCGGAATTCATGCTATCTGCGTTGCTGAAGGTGCTATTTGGGTCGATTTCACAAAATCCCCTGTTTTAAAGCACATTCAGGGAACTACCAAGAAGTTGTACATGGCCAATGTTATAGATAAAGTTGATATGGTGTTTTCTGTTGCAAAATTTAAAACTCACCAACTTATGTACACAACCGGTGCTGTGAAAAATCTATTTGGAACAATTCCTGGGTTACACAAGAGTACTTGCCACGTTAAATGCCCAAACCGCGAAAGTTTTGCTCGCCTAATTGTTGGTATTCATGAAACTGTTAAGCCTGCTTTTGCTTTTATGGATGCTATCATTGGCATGGAAGGAGCTGGCCCTGCTAACGGAACGCCAAGGCCTATCGGGCTAGTTATGGGGTCGTCCAACTGTTTTGCCTTGGATTTAGCTGAAGGGGTAATCATGGGCTATGAGCCAATGCAGCTACCTATTATTGCTGAAGCTGCTAGACGTCATATTTTGCCTGCTGCTATTGAGTTTCCGCTTTTAGATGCCAACTCGTTGATTATTGACGATTTCAAACGCATTGCCGTTGAAAAGAAGACTCATTTTTTCAAAGCTCTGGTTTTGCCTTTCTTTACGCGTGGCATTCAAAAAAAACAGCAGCGCAAGGAACCTCGCCCGCTTTTTGATGATGCTTCTTGTATCCGCTGTGGTAGATGTGTTAACATTTGTCCAGCTAAAGCATTAACTATGGAAAGCTCTGAAGCCGCTGGCTCAAAGTATAAAAAACATGTGGTTGCAGACTACTCCAAGTGCATTCGTTGTTACTGTTGTCACGAGATGTGCCCTGCTGACGCAATTAAGATTGAAAGAGGTATTTCAAAATGATTAAGCACTACCTGCTCATGGCCCTTTTGAGCATTCTTCCAATATCGGAGCTCAGAGGAGCTATCCCCTACGGCTATCTTAATGGAATACCTTTGTGGCAGTGTTTTATTATCAGTGTCTTTGTTAATGCAATGGCTCCCCTTTTGGGTTATTTCTTCTTTAACACTCTCCACAAAGTTTTAGACAAGTGGAGTACCTATCACAAATTCTTTGAAAAGACCATTGCTCGCTCTAGGGCCAAGGTTGGTCCTCAAGTTGAGAAGTACGGCCTCATTGGCCTAATGCTCTTCGTGGCAGTTCCACTTCCAATGACTGGAGCCTGGACAGGGACCATTGGCTCTTGGGTACTTGGCCTCAACAAAAAGAAGAGTGCCCTTAGTATCATGGCTGGTGTTCTTATTGCCGGCATAGTGGTAACCCTAGTTGTCTATACTGGCGCTGGCATTGGCTCCCTCTTCACAACAAGTGTTGCCTTGTAAGCTTGCGGGCTTGCGGGCTTGGTTTGGGCTTG
>CAVCYP010000018.1:0-23930 GCA_963606545.1 Sphaerochaetaceae bacterium | reverse complement strand
TTATATAACTTTTATATCTTAATAATAGCATTTTTATTATTTTTAATATTAAAGCGCTAGTTTTCTCATATTAAGATGCTAGCACTTTTATTTTTTAAATTTTCAGGCCTTTTTTGACTCTAAATTCTTGGTTAACATCTGACGTTATCCTCAAATAAACATTTTTGACCACTACTCGACAAATATGTTTATTTTTAAACATTTTTGTCACGCAGTGGCGTTTTATGTTTATTTCATTAAGTACTCCCAAAACAACTTAGCTTAATTATGAATACTTACAAACCTACATTTGCATAAACAAAATTACTAAGAATTATATTAATATTAAATTGTTATAATAGTATAACTATATAATTATATAAGCATTTCACTATTATTGTTATATAAATTAAAATTTTTCCCATTTGTAAACGTTTATAGTTTACACTAAGAACATGAAGGCGCTAATTCCAAATTTAGAAACTCATATTATGGACCTCAATGAAGCCATTAAGAGACTAGAAACCTCATTAGTTAGTACTCCTAACGGAAATATAGTTTGTAGGACAGTAAAAGGTACATCTCGCTTTTATAGAGTACAGCCTAACCTCCCAGAAGAATATCTGGGCAGAGATAAAGAGCCATTAATTCGTGCTTTGGCACAAAAGAGATATAATCAAGAACTACTTGAGGCCTTAATTTGGGAAAAGAAGATTTTAGTTAGGACCACTAATAATTTACATTCTAGTAGGCGACACAAAACAGCAACCCAAGTTTGGATAGATTTCCCAGAGCCTCTAAAACCCTACGTCACACCCAACGAATGCACAGATGAAGCTTATATCCAAAAATGGGTTGCTGATATTGACAATGGCTTTAATTATAGGAAAGTTGTTAATAATAAGAATTTCTACACTTTGCGTGGCGAACTTGTAAGATCCAAAAGTGAAATCCTAATTGCAGATAGACTCTATCATGAAGGTATCCCCTATCATTATGAAAAGGAATTAACACTAGTCTACAAAGACTCGGGAATGATTACCATCCTGCCAGATTTTACCATCCTAAATAAGCGAACACTTCAAACCTGGTACTGGGAGCATTTGGGAAAACTTCATGATGAGAAATACAGGGAGGATACGAAACTTAAACTTGACACCTATGGGAACAACGGCATTGTGCCAGGAAAAAACTTAATTATTACAATGGAAACTCAACAAAATCAGCTTAGTACAAGCTATATAAAACAACTTGTAGATTTATATTTAAAATAAATAATTTACATATTATTTTAATACAAAAGGCGTATGAGTTTAATTAGCTACAAATGTCCCTACAAATGTCCCCATACACATCCCAACAAATGTCCCTATATATGTCCCCATACCTGTCCCCATATGAGTCCCTATATATGTCCCCATACGCATCCCTATATATGTCCCTATACGTATCCCTTAATCTGTCACTTAATTATCTCACTCAACTAGCTTCTTTTCCCACATCAGCTTTCCTTTTCCCTTGTAAGGTACAGTTGGAATACTAATAAGCTGGCTGATTACACTGAATACCCGGCCCGATAAGCTCGCCTTGTATGGCAATACCTTGAACCTCAAGCTCTTTGCAAACCTTTTTAAGCAGAACCTCCATGTCAACCTGACTTGCATACTCAGCCCAAGCTCCATCGTTTACCTTAAAGTTATGAGAATACACTCCCAACTTGCCCTTCTTGTTTAGTGCATAAGTTGTAGCCTGCCCCTCTATCTTCTTTGCTGACAACATCATAGCACGTCTCAATGTTCTCTTCATCGCTCTTAGAAATCCACTGGGAATATAGTCCCTTCTCCTTAGCTTTACCGGTCTTGATATCAATTAACTTAAACAGTTTTCTAAAAACCCGATACCTACTAAGAAGCCTTCTAAGCCTCTTCTTCTGCACAGCCGGCGTGAAGTTTCGTGGAAGCAAATCCACCTTCCCCATTTTCTTTCTAACACTGGTAAACCATGCTCATTTCTGAAAGTGTAATTTAAAGAGGTTTTTGAAAAATCTTAATAATGGAAATTAATAAAATACAATATAATAGTTATATAATTTTAAATAGGTTTAATACAATTTTAATAGGATTTTAATGATTAACTAATACAACAATTAAATATTAAATAAATAATAGCTAAACAACAAATGAATAGATTTAAAACAAAAACAAAAAATAAAATACAATTCTTATATAATAATTATAGATAAATAATATACAAACAATACAAAATTAATTTTCTTTTTTATATTTTTTTGAGAACTCTTTAAGTGCAAATCTGATGCCAGCTGCCCAGCCCAGACCAAGCTCTGAGAATTCTTCTTCAAGCTCTTTTTTAAAAGAAGGTTCAATGGAGAAAGTAGTAAGAATCTTGTTCTCCTTTTTGCGAACAGACTCACTATTGAAAAGTTGCTTTGCCTTTGAGCTCACTGATTCTTCAAAAATAGATGATTCATCTGGATTTCTTTTAAGTGCCATAACTTCAATCTCCTACGTTAGTCCCAGATAACGCTCTCAAGGCTATTAATAGCTTCAATAGTTTTATCTTTTAGTCCCCTGCCACGTTCTTTATAAAGTTGTGGAGCCATAGAGGCTTCTTGAGCTTTTCTAAATACTGGATCTACAGGGATTTTATAAACTTCAAACGACCCTTCCTGAGCCGCCTTCAAAATATCTCTATGTTGTTTTATACGTTCATCGTAGGAATTAATTATGACCCTTGAGTGCTTAACCTGACTTCTAAGATTCTTTTTAAGCCTTTTAAGCTCATCAATGAAGATTTCAAGACCATCCAAACTGAAAACTTCAGGAGTCATAGGTGTGATGACCTCATCACTGGCAATAATTGCAGCTCTTTCAAGCCGTCCTAAACCTGGGGATAAATCCAAAATAATATGATCAAAATCCTTTGAAAGCTCAGTAATCAAATCCTGAAGGACATAAGGCTCCTCAGCAAGCTTTGTCTCACTGTAGTTTTTAAGTACGCCACCAATTCCAAAAGTAGGTAACAAGTAAAGATTAGGAACTTGATCAACAGGAACAATTGCATCCTTGATATAACATCTACCCTGTACCACGTCAGCGAGCTCATACTTAGGGGTACGCTTTAAGAACCAAGACGATGAATTACCCTGCGGGTCAACATCGATAATTAGAGTTCTGAAGCCATCCATAGCAGACTGACAAGCTAGAGTACCAGAGATAGTAGTTTTTCCAACACCGCCTTTTTGGAGATGAAATGCAATCGTTTTAGCCATAAAACACCTGTAAATCAGTATATACCATACACAACAACGATACAAGACTTTTGTGTTTTAATTTATGTTTAATTTATATTTGATATTTTTTTAAAAGCAAAAATAAGAATAACAATACTATATTTGTAGGATTTTCATAGAAAAGTTATATAATTTAAATATTAAAAATGCAACATTAAAGACGCGTACCCTCAAAACTAATATAAATAAAATAGAAAAATTATATAACTTTAATATAAAAGTATTACAGCTTAGATATTATTTATTAATAGCTTTTTGGCATAAATAATCTTCAATTTCCTGTGGATTGCCATGGAAAATAAGAGAATCCATGCCCTGCATAAGAGCTCCAGCACAATTAAGAGCAAGATCATCTATAAAAAGAGATTCGTCAGCTTTTAAATTATATCTATTTAAAACAAGCTGATAAATTTCAGGCATAGGCTTAAGTAATTTTTCGCGTCCAGAGATGATAATACCATCCATATACTGCAAACCAGGAATTTGGCAAGCATGATCATAAACATAATCTGGAGCGTTGGAAAGTAAGAAAAGTCTATAACCTTCCGCCTTCTTTTGCTTAAGATAATCAGTCATTCCAGGAACAGGTCTAATGATATCAAACCAATCTAAGGCATGGTGAATATGAGGCCAGTACTCTTTGGGAGTTCTACTGCAAAAGAGTTTTTCTGCCTCAGGACCCGTGAATTTTCCCCAGTCTAATAGAGGCCATTCTTTGGAGCCAAAAACATCGCGCTTAAGAAGAGCTCTTTCTTGAGGATCTACAATATGCATATCATCCATAATAGAATCAGGAGTCCAGAAAACAATAACATTTCCCATGTCAAAAATTAGATTACGTATCATAGTTTTATGGTATATAATTTTTTGCTTTTGTGCCACAATACGAAACATGAAAATTCTTGTAATCAATCCAGGTTCAACCTCAACAAAAATCAGTGTTTTTAACAATAGAGAGCCCCTTTTCACACAATCCGTCTTTCACGACGCACCACTTATGCTCTCCTTCAAGACCACCAACGACCAACTTCAATATAGAAAAGAAGTTACTCAAAATATACTTTTAGAACATAATATCTCTATGCAAGATATAGATATAATTGTTGGTCGTGGAGGGTCCGCTCATACCCAAACCGGCGGCCTTACAATAGTCGACAATACACTCTACCTAGACACCAAAAACGAAGTCGCAAAAACCGATCATGCAGCCAAATTGGGAGTAATGATTGCCTATGAGCTTTCGCAAGAATATAACAAACCAGCTTTTACATTAAATCCTACAAATATGGATGAATTACAAGAGGTAGCAAGAATTACAGGCATAAAAGGGTTATACAGAAGACCTCAGTCTCATGCTTTAAACCAAAAAGCTATTGCACAGCTTCACGCCAACAAGCTTGGGAAAAAACTTGAAGACTGTAATTTTATTATTGCCCATATTGATGGAGGAATAACGGTTGGAGCTCATCAACACGGTAAAATGATTGATTGCACAGAAGGCGCCGGTGGAGATGGTCCTTTTACCCCAACAAGGATTGGTTCCATCCCAGTCCTAGAAGTAGTCAGATACCTTGAAAATGGGCACACAACTGAGGAAATTAGGGCTTTATGCTCTCATAGTGGCGGATATATTTCCTACTTTGGAACATCAGATACTAAAAAAGTCTATGAAATGGTACAGAAAAAAGAGCCTCAAGCAATGCTAATTTGGGAGGCAATGCTTTATCAAATTTCAAAGTGCATTGGTCAAATGGCTACCGTTCTTAAAGGCAAGGTTGATAACATTATTCTCACGGGTGGCCTTGTGCGTTATCAAGAAATTGTGGATTATATTACAGAACACTGCTCGTTCATTGCGCCAATTACAACCTATCCTGGTGAGGTTGAACAAGAAGCCATGGCGTGGGCGGTATGTGACTATCTAGAAGGGAAAACTCAGCCAAAAACCTACGTCCCTAAGGACGTATTCACAGGATTTCCTTGGGATACCACAGTCTATTAAAAGTAAAAAAAATGACCCGCGAAAGCGGGCCACAAAATTAGATAAATTAATAAATCAGAGATCTTCATCAGCAAGAAGACTCTTTAAGAAATCATCTTCAGATTGGAACTTTCTGGATTCTTCATCAGATTCAGCAGAATCTGCATCATTAAAGACTGTACTAGTCTTTGGTGCTTCATAAGTTTTTGCATTTGTTAGTGGATGATAAATGTTTGCCTTATTGATTTCTGGTTCTTCAATTTCCATTTCTTCTTCGTCTTTATTGGATTTAATTGATTTTACAATAAACTTAATCAAATCAACAAACAACATGATGATTCCAATAGCCATTGTTAGTAGTCCTAACGAGAATAAAACATTGGCTTTAACATAAGCTAAAACTATATTACCATAGTATTTAGCGTAATAGACTACTTTATCAACAAATTTAGCTGGAACTGGATTAACAACAACTTCAGCAGGAAGATTTGCACTACCATTAGTAGTAACAGAGGAATCCAAACTAACTTCAGCTTCAGTAACAGGCTCAGAAACTTCTTCAACGTTCTGAGCTGGAAGGTCTTCACTTGCAAGCTCCTCAACTGGAGTCTCTTCAGTTGAAATTTCTTCTACGGGAGCTTCCTCTTGTAAACTCTCTTCAGAAGCAATCTCCTCAGAAGCAAGCTCCTCAGAAGCAAACTCTTCAGATGTAAGCTCTTCAGAAAAAATCTCCTCTGAAGCAAACTCTTCAGATGTAAGATTTTCAGAAGCAATCTCCTCTGATGCGAACCCTTCAGAAGTAATCACTTCAGAAGCACTTTCCTCTAAAGGAAGCTCTTCAGAAGTAATCCCATCAGCTGGAACTTCTTCATCTGAAACAACCTCAACAGAAGCATCTTCAACCAAAACCTCCTCCTCTGAAGAATCAACTATGACGTCAGTAGAAGAATTAGTCTCATCTTTTAAAGTCTCGCTATCAACTTCAACTTCAGTAGTCACCACCTGAGTCTCATCATAAATCACTTCAGGTTCTTTGGTAACTTTAGCTGTAGTACAGGAAGCAAGACATAAAATTAATATAAGTAAAACATATAAAAACTTTTTCAACTGAAACCTCCATTAAAAGAGAAAAGTCAGGGCTCAACACCCTGACTTATAATATAGAAAAAAAACGCTCAACTAACAACCTAAAAAGACTTAAGAACTTCAATATGTTTCTGAGATTTGTCGATTTTTTCTTCAAATTCTCTCTTCTTAGACTTCTCTTTTTCAATAACTTCAGGTTTTGCACCATTTAAGAACTTCTCGTTAGAAAGCTTTCTTTCAACCCCTTCAAGAAGACCGCGAGCCTTGGAAATTTCCTCCTCCAACTTTGCAATCTCTTTATCAACGTCAATTGCTTCCTTAACAAAAACATAAGTCTCAAAACCCTGACCGGCAATTGGGAACGCACCATCAACAGAAATTGAATTATCTGCATCCACCACAATACTACCAGCATTGGTGAAACCAACAAGCAGGCCAACCTGAGAAGCCATAAAGGCAGCAAGTTCCCCCTGAGAATCCGGTCTAATGACAACTCTTAGCTTCTTATCAGCAGGAATTCCAAGTTCAGCCCGAGTATTTCTAATACCTCTTACAACATCCTGCAAGGAGTACATCAAATTAGCTTCATTTTGGAAAATTCTGTCCTGTCTGTACTCTGGATATGATGCTGATATAACCTTGCCTTCCGTATTCGGAAGCTTAGAATAGATTTCCTCTGTGATAAAGGAAAGCATTGGATGCATCATCTTCATAGATTCAGCTAGGATATCCATCAAGATAGAAACGATTCTATCCTTTTCTGCAGTATCGTCTGAATACAAGGAAAGCTTTGTAGCTTCAAGGTACCAATCACAGAAATCGTTCCAGAAGAAGTCGTAAACGGCTTGGGCTGCATCATTGAACTTATAGCCTTCAATTGCGGTTCTAACCTTCTTTACGTTTTCGTTTAAGCTGTGGTAAATCCACTTATCAACTGTAGTAAACTTAGATTCATCAATAGCAACCAAGTTACGGCCTTCAAGGTTCATCAAAAGGTATCGGGTTGCGTTCCAAATCTTGTTTGCAAATCTGGAGCCAAGCTTGAAGGAATCCATATCAATGAGAACATCCTGGCCCTGTGCTGCTAGGTAGCAGATGGTGAACTTCATGGCATCTGCACCGTAAAGGTCAATTACCTCAAGCGGATCAATGCCGTTTCCAAGGCTCTTAGACATCTTGCGGCCCTTCTTATCTCTAACTAGGCCAGTAAGATAGATATCGGAGAATGGAACTTGGTTATTAAACTCCAAAGAAGCCATAATCATTCTGGAAACCCAGAAGAAGATGATATCATAGCCGGTTACAAGAGTGCTGGTTGGGAAGAACTTCTTAAAATCAGAGGTTTCTTCAGGCCAGCCAAGGGTGCTGAACGGCCAGAGCCAAGAGGAGAACCAAGTGTCCAGAACATCGGGGTCTTGGTGGATGTGCTTACTGCCGCACTTGGAGCAGCAGGTTGGGTCTTCGCGGGAGACCATCATCTCGCCACAGTCGTCGCAATACCAGACGGGGATGCGGTGGCCCCACCAGAGCTGACGGCTAATACACCAGTCGCGGATGTTTTCAAGCCAAGAAGAATAGGTGTTTTCCCAGCGCTTTGGATAGAAGTGCAAATCTCCCTTCTTCCAAGCATCAAGGGCCTTATCAGCCATAGAGCGCATCTTTACAAACCACTGCTGGCTCATGTAGGGCTCAACGGTTGTGTTGCATCTGTAGCAGTGACCAACTTCGTGTTTATGTTCTTGTACTCTAACAAGATAGCCAAGTTCCTGAAGCTTTTCAGCAACCTTAATTCTAGCTTCTTCCGCAGGAAGTCCGCGGAACTCTTCTGGACAAACCTCGTTCAAAGTGCCATCTGGATTGAGAATATTGATGGCCTGAAGGTTGTGGCGCTTACCACATTCCCAGTCGTTAGGGTCATGGGCCGGCGTAATCTTAACCATACCAGTACCAAACTCAATACCAACAAAGCTATCGGCAATAATTGGAATTTCACGGTCTGTCAGAGGCAGCTTGAGCATCTTACCAACAAGGTCCTTGTAGCGCTCATCATCTGGGTTAACTGCAACTGCAACGTCTCCAAACATGGTTTCAGGTCTGGTTGTGGCAACTGTAATATGACCACTACCATCTGCAAACGGATAATTTACATCATAAAGATGACCCAAATCCTCCTGATGCTCAACTTCATCATCAGCAAGAGCCGTGCCACAATGCGGGCAGTAGTTAACAAGGTAAAGCCCCTTATAAATCAAGCCACGGTCATACAAAGAAACAAACGTCTCTCTAACAGCTTTAGAAAGCCCTTCATCCATGGTAAAGCGCTCATGATCCCAGTCACAGGAACAACCTATCTTCTTTAGCTGACTGACAATAACGTCGTGATGCTTTTCCTTGAGCTCCCAAGTCTTCTCTAAGAACTTTTCACGTCCAATGTCCTGACGTCTAAGCCCTTCTTTCTTCAACTGGCGTTCCACAACGTTTTGCGTAGCAATGCCGGCGTGGTCTGTACCCGGAACCCAAAGAGTAGGTCTTCCGGTCATTCTATAATAGCGTATAAGTATATCCTGCAACGAGTTATTCAGTGCATGTCCCATGTGCAGAATACCGGTAACGTTTGGTGGTGGCATGACAATAACAAACGGCTTTCCCGTACCTGTAGACGGCTTAAAATTGCCATCCTCTACCCACTGCTTATAAATTGTATCCTCAAACGCCTTTGGATTGTACGCCTTCTCTAGTTCAATGGCCTTCATCTGCACCTCCAACGCAAACGCAACGCGCCAGCTATCTCTATAAAATCCCGATAAATACTATACCAAATTACTAATTAAGGCAATGAACTTTGCATATATGGCAAAATAATATATTTTTTATATAGTTTTAATATTATAGTAATTAAGTTATATAATAATATTCCTATTGGTTTAATATTAAAATAAATTACCCGCAAAAACAATCCAAAAATCTTTGCTATTTTACCACACGCACCCTATAATATATTTTGTGTGAGGACAACTAAATGAAAAAACTCTTTACTTTAATTTTAACCCTGTTATTAATTTTTGTATTGGTACCAAATGTTTTTGCTGAATACACGGACTTTGGCGATTGCATAGACCAAGAAACCGGAGAAGACCTTGGGGAACACAATTTTCAGCTAGTTGGAGGAAAAGCTGCAACCTGTACTGATGAAGGAAAACAGATTTATCAGTGTACTAAATGTGGACAACAATATCCTGTCTTTTCAGATCGCCTAAGCGAAACCGGCGAACATACCTATGTTGAGAAAATAAGAGATGGTAGCAGCTGTGATGAACCTCAAATTAAATATGATGAGTGCACAGTCTGTGGTGCTATTGCCAATGAAGTTCCTTTTGGAACTCCAAAAGAGCATACCTATGTGGTAAGCGATTATACCGCACCAACTTGTCTGAAAAACGGCTTTAGATATTACATTTGCAGTGTCTGTGGTCACACTAACCCGGAACCAGAGATGCTTGAGAAGCTTGGACACAACTATCAAATTACAGCTAAGAAAGATGCAACTTGTACAGAAGATGGTTTTACAACCTACACTTGTGCAAACTGTGGAGACAGCTACGACTATATTGAACATTCTACAGGAACCACTGGCCATAATTATGAAGCTAAAGTAGAAGCTGCTACCTGCACAAAGGCTGAAAAACATTATCAGCAGTGTACCCTTTGCAACTACATTACAAATGAAGAATATGTTGGAGAGCCTCTTGGACACAACTATCAAATTACAGCTAAGAAAGATGCAACTTGTACAGAAGATGGTTTTACAACCTACACTTGTGCAAACTGTGGAGACAGCTACGACTATATTGAACATTCTACAGGAACCACTGGCCATAATTATGAAGCTAAAGTAGAAGCTGCTACCTGCACAAAGGCTGAAAAACATTATCAGCAGTGTACCCTTTGCAACTACATTACAAATGAAGAATATGTTGGAGAGCCTCTTGGACATGCTTACGTAATAAATAACAGAACAGAAAAGACTTGCACAGAAGATGGAAACCTAATTTACTCATGTTCTGTCTGTGGTGATACCTATGTTGAATTTATATACGCAACAGGTCATGAATATGTTGAAAAGACAGAAGCTGCCACTTGTACAGAAGATGGCTACTCCTATAAAGAGTGTGTTAACTGTGGCAAGAAGATTGATGAAACTACAATAGCTGCTTTGGGTCATGATTTGAGCAACAATAATTACACCTGCTCACGCTGTGGATATAAGCTGGTGATTGAAATTACCTTCTCTACAGCAAACATAACCAAGGCCCCAGAAGAAGAAAAGAAGGAAGAAGAGCCTAAAGAAGAGGAAAAACAAGAAGAAATCATAGTAATTATCCCTTATGAAGACGAAGAGGAAGAAGAACCCCTCACCCGTAGAAGTATTCAAGAAGATTGCCCACATGAAATAATAGACCAAAACATTGGTGATTTTTCAGAAGGTATTTCAGGCGAATACATTGATGAATCGCCACATTCTGAATACAAATGCAGAGCCTGTGGAAAAATCTGGAACAAATACACCCACTATTTCCCAGAAGCACAAATCAAAAGGAATGGCTGCCATTACACTGCAACTTGCAACTGTCTCTTTTCAAAAACCTACACTCTACATGACCACATTACCTCAGCTGTGCACTATACCGGCAAAAAAAGCGTAAGAAAGGTCAACGGCAAAGCAAAAATTGTTTACGAAGTTGAAGTTTACAGATATTGCACAACTTGTGGAGAAAAAACAGAAAACACAACCTGGTATGTATCCTCCAAAGACAGCTGGACAGACGAGTGGAGCGTAGTTGCTCGCAATCTTTACTATATGGAAGACGAATATCCAGAGATAGAGTCCTACTGGCCGCAGGAAGTTCGCAGGTTCATTAAAAAGTCAAAAACGCAACTTACAAGAAACTAGAAAACTTAAAGAAGAAAAAAGGCTGTGCTCTCAAGAGGGAGACAGCCTAATAATAAGGAAATTTTTATCTTACTCAACCACAACTTCTGCATCATCAGATGGAAGCAAGGTTATCTTTTCACCTTCAAACAGGATGGTACCATCAGAAGCAACTATCTGCTTGTCCTCATTCAATTTAACCCCAGTGGCGATAATTGAACCGTTTTCATCCTTTATAAAACCATCGGAATAAATAATTATTCCGCGTTCTTCAAGCTTTGCAATCTCACGGACCTCTTCATCCGCTAACTTTTCCAGTGCAAGCGGCTGGATGCTCTTAAGCTTGATGTCTACGTCGTAGCCACGAGCGTCAAGGTTCTTGAGAATCTCGTCCAGAGAATAGCTCTCAAGGCTCTTAGAAGTAGTTGCGTTGTCAGTAGAGCGAACCGGAGTAATGTTCTTCAGGTCAATTGTTGTGCTGACATCAGGAAGGGTAATTTTGTTATCCTTACTGTTACCACCAAACACAGCCCAGGAGCCAATGAACACAACCACAAATGCAGCTGCCACGCCAATTACCTGAGGGGTAGAAATATTAAAGCGCTTTTTCAAGAAAGAGAATTTAGAAGGCTTCCTGGAAAGCTTGTTCTTTTCAATCAAAGCCAATACTTTTTCCTGTCTTGGAGCAATCTCTTCGTCTGTCAAAACTGCAGCACGAACAGTAGCTCTAAGATTCTGAAGCTTGACATATCTTTCTCTGCAACCAGCGCAATTACTCAGATGTTCTTCTACCTGACTTTTCCAGGGCTCAGTTAGCTCACCGTCAAGATAGGTACTAAGAATCTGATCATCAAGGCACATTTACTTCCTCCCGGTCCAACATTGTACTGAGCTCCTTTCTGGCCCTGTGCATGCGAACCTTCACGTTGCTTTCAGAAATCTTGAGAACTTTGGCTATCTCATCATAATTCAAGCCAGCGTACTCTCTAAGGACAATTACTGTCCTGTAGATTTCTGGAAGCTGTGAAACAGCCTTTCTGACTGCCGCAGTCGATTCTTGAAGAATCACCTCCGTTGGACCATCCCTAAACGGATTAACCTGCGGAGCCTTCATAAACTTTTCAAGCGAGGCCGATTCTCTTACCTTCCTCTTGACATGGTTAATAGCAAGATTCTTTACAACCCTTATCAACCAGTACTTTGCGTCATCCATTGAAGGAAACACAATGTCCTTGTCATAGAATCTGATAAAAGCATCCTGACAAATGTCTTCTGCAACGTCCTGATTGTAGGTCACATGATAAGCAACCTTCATCACCGTTGGGAAAACTTCTTGGTAAACCTGCCTGAATGCTAGTTCATCTCCACTTCTGATTTCCATATACCTTAACAACCATCCAAATAAAAAGTTACACCTAAATTGTTAAATTTTTGTTACAGAAGGTCCATTAGGAGTATCTTTTACAACAAAACCCAATGCAGCAATCTGATTTCTGTAAGAATCAGCCGCCGCCCAATCTTTATTCTTCTTGGCTTCAGCACGCTTTTGAACCAAATCCAAAACCTCTTGAGGAATGTCCTCTTGTGCCTTTTGAGCTTTAACCTCAGAAAGCTTCAACCCCAAAACGCTATCCATATAATTAATTGCATAACGCTTTTGGTCGTTTGGAATTGTATCATCCTTGACCAGGGTCCACAGCACAGAAAGTGCACGCGGCGTCCCCAAGTCGTTACCTACAAACTCATCAAACTGGTCCATATATTTCTTGGTAGCTTCAGAAATTGCACTTGAAGCAGCAACCTCATCACCAAAGCCCGATATTCTCTCAATTAGCCCTAATCTAGCAGTTCTAGCTCCCTCAAGTCCCTGATAGGAGAACTGAAGCTGAGTTCTATAGTTAGCACCAAGGCAGAAATATCTGTAATCCAACGGATCAAAGCCATGCTCTTTAAGCACACTCATAGTCAAGAATTCACCAGAACTCTTAGACATCTTGCCCTTGTCACTGAGAAGGAATTCTCCGTGCATCCAGTAGTTGACCCAAGTCTTTCCCGTCGCAGCCTCACTCTGAGCAATCTCATTAGTATGATGGACCGGAATAGCATCAATACCACCGCAGTGAATATCAAAATGTTCTCCAAGGTAATACATACTCATTGCGGAACATTCAATGTGCCAACCTGGATAACCACGGCCCCATGGAGAATCCCACATCATAGCCTGCTCACCAAACTTACTATTTGTAAACCACAGAACAAAATCCTTAGGATTCTTTTTGTTAGAGTCAATGTCAATTCTGGCACCACTCTTTAAATCATCAAGATTAAGTCTTGCAAGCTTACCGTAGGCTGGGAAGGTGTCAATTGAGAAATAAACATTTCCACCGGCAATGTAGGTATGTCCACCCTTCTCAAGCCGCTGAATCAACTCAATCATTTGTTTTATGTGCTGGGTTGCTGGACACACCACGTTAGGCCTAATGATGTTCAAAGAATCGTAGTCATTGAAGAAAGCATTGGTATAGAACTTAGCAATATCCCAAACGCTCTTTCCCGTTTCACGGGCGCTCTTTTCCAGCTTGTCTTCGCCGTCGTCACCGTCACCAGTTAGATGGCCTACGTCTGTGATATTCATAACATGCTTAACTTTATAGCCAGCATGCATTAAAACGCGTTTGAGCGTATCTTCAAAAATATAAGTTCTTAGGTTTCCAATGTGTGCATAGTTATACACAGTAGGACCACAACCGTACATACCCACAAAATTGGGCGTAATTGGTTTAAACTCTTCAACTGTCCTACTCATGGTGTTATAAATCTGAACTTTCATATTCAACTCCAAAAACTTCTTTAAATATACGTTATAGCGCGCTAAAAATCAATTCAACGCTTATGCTTCTTAGCCAAACCTTTGTCAGGTAGCTGTGCCACAATTACAGCTGCAAACATAAGGATACAGCCCACAACTTCCACAGCATCCATGCGCTCATTAAGCATAACAAAACCACCAAGTGCAGCCCACGCACTTTCAAGCGAGAGTACCAAGGTTGCCTTAAATGGTGCCACCCACTTTTGACCAATAATCTGCAGCGTATAGGCAACTCCAGAGGACAATATTCCTGCATAAGCAATTGGAAGCCAGGCAGCTTTAAGCATATACTGCATACTGCTAACGGTATAACCTTCAACAAAATAGCCAACAATCAAGCCAAGAAGACCGCCAAAGAAAAACTGAAGAGCAGAAAGCTCTGCACCATCGTATTTCTTTACTACATGGTCAATTGTCATTATCTGAATTGCAAACAAGAAGGAAGAAACAAGAACAATTAAATCCCCTTTTCCAATTCCACTCTGTCCGTCAAAGCTCAAAAGGAACGTGCCAATTACACCTACAATAATGCAAATCCAAATTCTAAAAGGAACCTTCTTCCCTAAAAAAATTGAAAGCACCGGAACAATCAGGGTGTACAAAGTGGTGATAAAACCAGCTTTTCCAGCTGTCGTAAACTCAACCCCGTACTGCTGAACAATACAGGCCGAGCTTGTTAAAACCCCACATACCAGTCCATCTATAAGCAAGGATTTGAAATATTTTTTATCGCCCTTATGCTTTTTCAGAATTGGAATTACTAAAGGAAGAAGAACTATAACCCCCAAAAGCATTCTAGTTCCATTAAAGAAGAACGTATCAACGCTTCCAGCTGCATAGCTTTGTGCAACAAAAGCTAACCCCCAAATCATGGAGGTTAGCATCAATAAAAAGACTGCTTTATTTTCTTTCATATCCGTTAAAAATCAGCGCTTTGGCAAAGCCAAAATCTTCTTCAGTTCAGGTTTCTTTTCCAAATTACCAACTAAGCCTCTAGCTCTTGCCTTGTTGACATAGGAAGCATCCTCAAAGGAGTAATGGAAGTTGGTGTGGACATCATAGGTGCCGTTCATAAGAGCAACAGCATCTTCTGTAATAACCAGCTCTTCATCTGTTGGAATAACAAAAATTCTAACAGGAGAATCGTCTGTGGAAATATCGAACTCGCCGTTTCTGCACTTACAGATGCTGTTTTTGTAATCATCCAGCTTCATGCCAAAAGCTTCCATGCCGCAAATAGCGCCGTGGCGGATGGTTGGGCCCATTTCGCCTACACCGGCGGTGAAGACAACTGCATCAACTCTACCAAGTAAAGCTGCGTAGGCACCAATATACTTTTTAATTCTGTGGCATTCCATATTCATTGCAAGTCTTGCCTTCTCGTTACCCTCGTTGGCAGCCTTTTCAACATCACGGCGGTCACTATAACCACAAATACCAATAAGGCCACTCTTCTTGTTAAGAGTTGTGTCCATTTCCTTAGCAGTCATGCCAGTGTTGTTCATAATGTATGGCATAATAGCTGGATCCATGTCACCACTACGAGTACCCATTACAAGCCCCTCAAGAGGAGTAAGACCCATGGAAGTGTCAATACAGACACCATTTTTAACAGCACAAACAGATGCACCATTTCCAATGTGGCAAATGATGACGTTGGTATCTTTATTTTCCTTACCAAGAAGAAGAGCTGCACGCTTTGCACAGTAAAGATGGCTGGTTCCGTGGAAGCCGTAGCGCCTTACGTTGTACTTGGAGTACCAATCGTAAGGAACCGCATACATATAAGCTTCAGCTGGCATTGTCTGATGCCATGCAGTATCCATGACAATTGCATGAGGAACATTTGGCATGACCTTACGAGCTGCCTCAATACCCATAATGTTAGCTGGCATGTGAAGTGGTCCAAGTGGAATGAGGCCCTTAAGCTGCTCAACCACCTCATCTGTAACCAAAGTTGATTTCTTAAAAAGCTCGCCACCATGCAAAACTCTATGACCTACAGCACCAACCTCAGAGACATCTTCAATGACACCGTATTCTTTGTCTACCAACATTTTAATAATAAGCTCAATAGCTTCTTTGTGAGTTGGACAGCTGAACTTTGCCTCGTAATCTGGCTTGCCTGAAGCCTTATGCTCAATTGTGGAATACTCTAAACCAATCCTTTCCACAACACCAACAGCTAAAACATCCTTGTTATCCCAATCGTAAACCTGATACTTTGCAGACGAACTTCCGCAATTCAGACAAAGAACTACCATATAATCCTCCAAAAAATGTAACTGCAATAACCTCAATTACCAACAAAATATTATCCACATGAGCCACCAATTACAAGTTTTTTAAAAATTTTTCGAAAAATCGGCAAAATCTACAACAAAACGTTCCAAAAATTTGTATTACTTTATATGAGACAAAAAATTTTACTTCTAATTTTACTTTGCAGCTTACTAGCACCTCTTGGCGCCAAAACCGCTAAACTGGTGGTCACCTACACAACGGACAATACGCTAGGCCTTGAGCTCACAGCAGAAAACGTGCGATACCAGCTCAAAATCCAACAAGCGCAGGACGGCCGGTACCTACTCAAAGCCCCTCCTTTCCTCCAAGCCGATATTCCTCAATTTCTTCACGTAGGGGAACTTCAGCCACAGGGCCTATTCTCTAGACTTCTAGACCCAATGAGAGGCAATACTGCAACAATTGGCTACCTTAAAGATACCAGTGTATCTCAAAACTTCTTGCCCTCTTTTGAGCCTAAACTCTCCGGTTTTGAACTTGTTAGAGATAATTTTGAGCTAATTACACTAAGTCCAATGTTCAATTCCAACTCACCAACGGGAATTGGAACCATCCTTGGTAGCACCCATGCCTATGCAGCTGTCCTAGCAGCAAGTCAAAACAATATCCTGATTCAAAAGAATATCAAGAGTTTTCAGGTTAACTGGAAAGAATTAGGCTATGGACAGCATATGTTTTTCTTCCTTCTAGGAGCCAACTTAGACTCAAATCTAGCAGGAATACAAATTAAATCTGGAGCGTTTGTGCAAGGAGCCTTTGATACAAGACTTGGAGGTGGAAACACTACCAGCCTTGCAGTTGAGGCCAAATATAGCGATATTGGAATTAAATATGAACACAAACTTGGTGGCGTTGGCGTTAAACTAAAGGACCTAGAAGATAAAGCTAACCCTCAAGAGAAAACCATCTTAAATTTTGAACTAGGAAAGCAAATTCAGATTCTTGGGGAATATCAGGTAACCACTTACTCCAAACCAATTTATGGTGGAAAATCTCAGGAAAGAACTAGCTCCTATTTAATTGGGGTTAAAACTAAGTACTTTAAAATTACCAGTGAAAATCTCACCATCTATGAAATAGACAAAGGTAAAGTCTCCTACACCACCTTAAGCGCAAAAACGTCAATAGATGAAAAAACAATCAAACTTTCTACACAAATTTACAGACCCTCAACCAAGAGTTGTGAACTTCATAACACAAGTTTTGAAATGACAGATGAGCACAGCACCTTAGAAATTCTAAATCAAAAAGTAAAGCTCAAACTTAACTGGACAGTACCACTGTCAGAAGCAAAGCTTGAGCTTTCAATTGACCAAGACAGACGTCTTAGTGCTAAGTTAGAATTTTTTGACTAACAAGTCTTACGACAACAAAGTTCTGTCTGAAAGAATCTCGTCTCCACTGGCCTTGGCAAATTCTTGCATAAGTGCAGCTACAGTAAGCTTTTGTTTCTCCTCTCCGGAAATGTCCAAAATAATCTTGCCGTTGTGCATCATAAGAAGTCTATTGCCGTACTTTATGGCATCTTTCATATTGTGAGTTACCATCAGTGTCATAAGATTATTCTCTTTGACAATCTGATTTGAGAGCGTCAAAACCTTATCTGCAGTCCTAGGATCTAGTGCAGCAGTGTGCTCATCCAGAAGCAGAAGTTTAGGTTTATTCATGGTTGCCATAAGAAGCGTCAAAGCCTGTCGCTGACCACCAGAAAGTAGCTTGACCTTAGTTGTAAGCCGGTCTTCCAAGCCCAATCCCAAGGTGGAAAGAAGCTGCTTATATTCTTCGCGCTCTGCTTTAGTAATACCAATTCCAAGTCCACGTTTTTGACCTCTGCGCTTTGCAAGCGCCAAGTTTTCCTCAATTTGCATATTGCCAGCAGTTCCCATCATTGGATCTTGGAATACTCGGCCAACAAGAGCTGCACGTTTATACTCGCAAAGATTTGTGATATCCACACCGTCAACGCAAATTGAGCCGTCATCTAGTGGCCAAACACCGGCAATTGCATTAAGTAAGGTGGATTTTCCAGCACCGTTGCCACCAATTATGGTTACAAAATCGCCATCATTAAGGTGGAGATTAAGGCCGTTGAAAACCACTTTTTTGTTAACGGTATTAGGCAAGAAGGTCTTATGTAGGTTAGTCAGTTCAAGCATGCTTTGCCCCCTTAAGGTGTTTTTGAGAGTATCGGGCTGACCAATACGGGATTGCAAGGAACAGTGCGACTATCAAAGCTGAAAGCAACTTTAGGAGATTAGTGTTAAGTCCAAGCCACAAAACAATTTGGATGACTAGGTAGTAGAGCACGGCGCCAATTGAGACGCCAATGAGCTTCAGGCCAAAATTGTGAAATACTTTGCCAAAGATGACGTTACTAATGATTACAGCTGCAAGGCCAATGACTATGGCACCACGGCCCATGTTGACGTCTACGGAGCCTTGGTACTGGGCAAAAAGTGCGCTGGAGAGTGCCACAATTCCGTTTGAAAGCATAAGTCCAATGCGGGTGCAGTGGTCCACGTTAATGCCCTGTGCTTTTGCCATGTTGGGATTGCAACCAGTTGCGCGAATTGAGCAGCCAAGCTCGGTGCCAAAGAACCAGTACAAAAGTCCAATTACCACTGCGGTGATAAGAATTAGCATCAGAATTGGGTTATCTAAACTCAAATGTCTGACGTTTCTGGCGCTGACAATTAGGCTGTACTTTGTAACGTTGATGCCCTGATTGGCTTTAAAGCCCATAATCCAAAGATTTATGGAGTACAAAGCCAGCTGTGTCAAAATACCTGAAAGAATTGGAGGAATTCCCATGCGAGTTTTAAAGATTCCAGTTACTAAACCGGCCAGCATTCCGGCAATAACTGCGCAGATTAATGCAATCCACACATTAACACCGTTTAGCATTAGCATCACACAGACAGCTCCACCTGTGGCCATGGTTCCGTCCACCGTCAAATCTGAGAAATCTAGGACCTTATAGGTTAAATTGACACCTATTGCCATAAGGCCCCAAATGAGGCCTTGGGCAACAGCTCCAGGTAAAGCACTAAGCAAAGCAGTAATACTCAAAACACGCCTCCCAATTATATGGCTTTATAATCGCTTGGCACTGTAATTCCAAGAATTGCGCAAAGTTCTGCATTGTACTCTTTTGTGAACCCTGGAGAGTACTGAATTGGCATTGAAGAAACCTCAGCCTCACCTTTGAGGATTTGGACAGCCATTTCACCGGTCTTTACGCCAAGATCATAGTAGCTAATTGAAAGTGTAGCTATGCCACAACCTTTGCAAATGCCTTCCTCGCCAGCAATTACTGGAGTCTTATTAGGCTCAATCACGTTTCTAATGGTCTGAGTGCAGGAAGCTGCAGTATTATCTGTTGGAACATAGATTACATCACTCCAAGCGCAGGCATTTTCTGTAACAGAAGCTACATCATTAGAGTCTGCAAAAGCAAAATCCTTGCATTCGATGCCCTTAGCTTCCAAGAACCCTCTAATTGTATTTATTTGGTAGGAGGAGTTAGCCTCAGCAGAACAGTACAAAA
Source organism: Sphaerochaetaceae bacterium (assembly GCA_963606545.1). Classification (GTDB taxonomy): domain Bacteria; phylum Spirochaetota; class Spirochaetia; order Sphaerochaetales; family Sphaerochaetaceae; genus UBA9732. The sequence continues at coordinate 3,924 of CAVCYP010000018.1, read as the reverse complement.
GTCCAACTTTTTTGGTCTCTGGGAAGAGCTCTAAAATCATCTCAGCCTGCTGATCCAGTGGAGCCAAATCACTTGTACCTGAAATATTTACACCGGTCACACCAGAAAAATCTGAAACTCCCAAAGCTGTACCGTAATCTGTAATACTGGTGCCCAAAATTGGAATATCGCCAGTAGCTGCCTGTGCTGCCTGAAGTGCAGAAGTGGCGTTAGCCATAATCAAATCCACGCCGGACGATACAAAACCGTTCACAATGGTAATACAGGTAGCCGAATCTCCAGAGGCATTCTGCTCCAAAATCTTCACCTCATCTCCAAACGCAGCAGTAAGTGCATCCTTGAAACCCTGAGTAGCTGCATCCAACGCCTCATGCTGTACCAACTGACAAATTCCCACCGTGTAGGTAGTCTTTGCACTCTCTGCACTTCCACCGGCGAAAACGCTAGCAACACACAACGCCATCAACGCAACCACTAAACCGATTTTCCTAATTTTCTTCATACTCTGCTCCTTTCACAGTTTAAAAATTCAAATTTTATGTAAAAAAAAAGTTCTCCGTCTGGGAGAACCTTTAAATCACTTGAAAAGCTTTTCAACTCTCAGACGAAACAACGAGGAAATCTAAAGTAATAATAAAAGGAGAAGTTCTGCTTTGAATCGATTTGCATAATATTCATTTTTCCTCTCCTTGTTCCGTATAAATTTACGACTTGTATACACCAGCGCTGTATTTTTGTCAATTGACATTTTTTAAAAAGTTTAAAATATTACATTTGTGTTATATTATTAACATCACTTCATATACTTACTTGGAATTTAGGAGCTATGAAACAAAAAACAACAAATTTAGCCATAATTTTCATATTTATAGTAATAGTAGGTGCCCTAGCTGGCTGCTCTAATGAGAAACTAACGATAGTCCATGTTAGTGATATGCACTACTTTTCTCCATCCTTAATTGAAGATGAGGCCTTCATGTGGTCTGTCACAATGGAAAGCGACGGTAAGGATACAGTGCAGTCTGCACTCATCTCTCAAGCCTTCGTAGACGATATGCTCAAACTAAAACCTGATGCCGTGGTCATAACGGGAGACCTTACGCTGAACGGCGAAGTGCAAAGTCATGAGGAGTTGAGAGAGCTATTGAGAAAATTAAAGGATATCGGGATTGAAGTATATGTGATGACGGGCAACCATGACGTTAACATGACGGCGTACCGCTACACGAGCAGTGGTGTGGAGGAGATTTCTTCGTTTGGCAGTCAGCAGTTTGAGGATCATTGGTGGGATTTTGGCTATGGGAATGCCCTTTCGCAGGACAAGTGGTCAAATTCGTATATAGCTGAACTTGGGGAAAAGACGTGGCTTTTGATGGTGGACAGCAATACAGGAAGCAAAGGTACGGTTCGCAAGTCCACTTTGGATTGGATAGAAGAGAATCTTGCCAGAGCTAAAGCAGAAGGGATAAGGGTGATTTCTGCCACGCACCAGAACCTCTTTGTGCATAATGAGAACTTCGTTTGGGGGTATAGGCTAGATAATGCCGCATCGCTCGTTGAGCTATATGAAAAGTATGGGGTTGAGGTAAATCTATCGGGTCATTTACACGTCCAGACCATAGTGCAAAGCAACGGAATTGCGGACATTGCGGTGTCTGCGCTGGTGGATACCCCACTTCAGTATGGCGTTCTGACCATCTCTGGGGACAAGCTTTCTTACAAGACAAGGGAGATTTCCAATGAAGCCTTAAAGGCAAAAGCAAAAGAAGTTTTTGACCAGTGTACTAAAAACAAGCTTCAGGAGGAGCTTTCTGCAGTTTCTGACCCAGCTACCGCACAAAAGATGATGGACGTAGCTGTGCAACTAAACAGAGAGTATTTTCTTGGAAAATTCTCTAAAGTTGATGAGGACTCTTTGGCACTTTGGCAGCAAAGCGACGGTTTCTTTGCAAAGTATTTGGTAGCAATCTATGAGGAAGCGGGAACCAAAAAAGACAACAGAAAGTGGAAGAATTGATTGTTGCTGGCCAGTTGTTTTAATAACAAACCCTGTATCAGAGATAATTTCATCTCCTTTATTTGTCCTAATGCTATCTCTGACAACAATTACTTCAGAAATCTTTTCATCTTAATGAATCTTTTGGGAGACTCCTTTAATTTACGCTTTATTTCAACTGCCGGGCTCCCCTCTGATTTTGGATAAGGTCTGAAAGTAATAGGCTGCTGGCCAAGAATAAACATTTTTGACCACTACTCGACAAAAATGTTTATTTTTAAACATTTTTGTCATCCACTGGCGTTTTATGTTTATTGCTCCCTGGCCTAGAATGCCTTATCTCCCCATCTGACCAACTCCTTTCTTCTGAAGGTAATAACCACCTGGGCTGCAAAATTGCAGGGTTCTTAACGCCAAAATTTTGCATGGAGCTTGCTTTATTTTGTCATGTAATTTATCTCTCCACAATTAATTAACAAAAAAATCTACTTCAATTATTTTTATTACAACATGCCCGTTCTCTGTTGTAAAGTAAAATTTCCTACTCTCCGTTAGAGTCTGCTTCTTAAAGAAAAATAAAATCTCTCTTAAAATCCACGACTTCTACTGAGTTGTATTCATCAGTGTATTGTTCTTTAACTTCTTTCTCGGACAAAGGCATATCAATTTTATTGGATTCATTAAAATAGATATCAAGCCCACCCCTTGAAAAAGAATAAACCTGTTCAGTTGTTTTAATGACAAACCCTGCATCAGAGATAATTTCATCTCCTTTATTTGTCCTAATGCTATCTCTAACAACAATAACTTCAGAAATCTTTTCATCTTTGAGGAATTGAACTATTTCCCAACGTTCTGGATAATTGTGCTTCCTTAAATTTGTTTTTTTCACCATAAAACAATTCTCTTCCGCATTTACTAAGTGGCCAGCACCCCAGAACCATTTAATTGCAACATAATCGGCATAAATCTCAACGGCAAATTGTCCAAGATTAAAACGAACAAGCTGAAGAAAATCTTTACACATAAACCAATAATTACCCTCAATAGATTTCAAGGTCTTTCCTTTCATTGAGGCCATGATTTCTATCATCTCTTCACTAATTGTCAAATCTACCATTCCTATTTTTACCTCTTAATAAAATGAATCTTATGGGGAATCCTTTCAAAATTGATTTTTATTTCAACAACAGGACTACCTTCCGTTTTGGGATAAGGTCTGAAATATGTTACCGTACCATCACCCAACTTTGTTTCAATCCCATGATGATTCTCTAAATAGCCAGTTGCCCCACCCTCACTAATATTAGAATAAAAATCCATTGCTGTTTCCATTGGATTGTCTGATTCAATGGTATGCGTATCATTGCCAGCATTGTATTTAGGAGAATCTTCTGCAACAAACCAATCTTTTTCAGACTCTTCTTTCTCTTCATAGAAGTTGAAATTGGAACCTTTTGAGAAAAAGTAGGTTTTCTCGTACTTTGTGCTTATCCCAGAACCCATTGGCTATGCTTTAGTCGCTAGACTCACCTCTGTTTTCTTCTTTCTTGTATACGTTGTCCAATCTGGATATCTATAGAAAACAGTCTTATCTCCAAACTCCTCAAAAATGGCCTTTGGCATTGAACCATATACTAAAACTATCCGTGGCTCTAGATACTCAAGCATTGCCTTAAGTCCTGCTTTAAAGTGTTGCTTCTCTAAGGCTGTCTTTATCACACCGTAAGAACCAATGCTTACAATACTGTGCTTCTCTACTCCTAAAAAAGCAAGCGGTTGAGAGAACATACAGGTTGTATAGGTTCTCTCATCTCCCCATCTGACATTAGGAATTACATAAACCCCTTTCTTCTGAAGATAATAACCTATGGCATGATTTCTGTACTTATTAACCACTTGGGCTGCAAAGGGAGCATCCCAGTATA
>CAVCYP010000017.1:0-36041 GCA_963606545.1 Sphaerochaetaceae bacterium | reverse complement strand
TCAAAGCGACTTTTCATCAAAGCGACTTTTTAGCAAATCGATTTTTTAACAGAGGTACTTTTAGCCACCAATTAGCTGCTGATCAAAGGCAAACAAGGTCTCGTTGATTTCAAAGATATTGTAGTTCTGATTTTGCAGGTAGTATTGGACAATGATATCGGCTTTATTGGAGCGCGAAAGGGCAAAGCCGGCTTTCTGGAGCATTTCAGACGTCTCTTCAAGGGAGAGCTGTAGGGCAATGGCGAAGGCAAGGACGGTGGTCTTTTTGGGGTGGTAATAGCGATTGGATTGGATTTTAGAGAAGAGCTTTTTGTCTATGTTGGCCCTTTTGTAGCACTCTACGGCCGTCATGTGGCGCTCGTGAATTTTTCTCAGCAGCATGTCCGAGAAGCTCTCGTCAAGCTGAGAAAGTAGCTCATCCAGGCTCTTAGCGCTCTTTTCCTGAAGCAGGCGCATTGGCTCATAGCAGACGTCCAGCTGGGGGTCTTGAACCGCGAGCTCGTCGTCCAAAGTAGGCGCTTTCAACACAGTAGGCGCTTCAAGCTCCTCCTTCTCTTCTAGCTCCTCCACCCAGCTTAGCCTTCTGCGAGACCGATTGCGAGACCGATTTTCTTTAACGCTCTCTGCATAATTGTCATCAATGTAGGCTGCAACGGCATCAAATCTTTGGGTAGAGATTTGATAGGAGGCTTTATCGAATACAACAAGATAGACGGTTAAGTCATTCTTTAATATAAAGTTAGCTATTTCATTGGTGGCTACACTAAGGGCTAAATCTTTAGGAAAGAGGTTGTTGCCCGTTGCTATCAAGGGAAATGCTATGGATTCAAGGTTCATCTCTTGAGCTTTTTTTAGTGCATTTCTGTAGCAGGAGGCTAGTAGTTCTCCTTCATTGTGGTTTCCGTCTTTCCAAACGGGTCCTGCTGTGTGAAAAATGTATTTACAGGGGAGTTTGTAACCGTTTGTTACTTTGATCTGACCTTCTTGGCAGGGACTTAGTGCCTTACAGGCTGCTTCTAAGGCGCTGCCTGCTTTCTTGGTAATGACAAAGTTAAGACCTCCTGTTGGAAGAAGCTGTTTGTTGGAGGGATTAACTATTGCATCAACATTTAGTTCTGTGATATCGGCTCTGACTATTTTAAACGGCATAAAATCCTCTTTTGGGTATTATAGCACATGAAGGGGTATCGGGTTAGAGTGGTTAAAGTTAGAGGAGGTCTGTGGGGTCTACGTCTATTTCCAAGGTGACGCCAAAGGGGGTTTTGAGGCCGGAAAGGGCCAAGCTGAGGGAATGGAACATGTCCGCGGGGCGCGTGGTTTTGAGAAGGACCTGGAAGCGATAGTTGGCGCGGATTTTCTCTATGGGGCATTCGTTGGCGCCGTAGATTTGGGTGTTGGTGGCTACTTGGCGCAGGCGGTTGGCAAGCTCGTTGGCAAAGGTGCGGGCGGCGTCTGCTTTTGGGGAGCGGATGACTAGGTTTATCATGCGCGAGAAGGGAGGAAAGCCTAGGAGTTTGCGGGTATCGAGCTCGTTGTCAAAGAACTCTTCAACTTGGCTCTTAGAGGCCAGGACTATGGCGGGGTTGTCCTTCATGCGGGTCTGCACTACAACGCGACCGGAGGTATCTGCACGACCAGAGCGACCAGCTACCTGGACTAAAAGGTCAAAGGTGCGTTCTTCTGCCCTGAAGTCAGGAATGAGAAGGCCGCTGTCTGCTAGAACAATTCCTACCAGCTGTACGTTGGGGAAGTTCAGACCTTTGGCTACCATTTGGGTGCCAATAAGGATGTTGATTTTGCCTTCTCGGAATTCGTCCAGAGTTTTTTGGATGATTTTGCGGTCTTTGGCTACGGTGTCCGTGTCTAGCCGCGCTGCTCTGTATTGGGGAAAAAGGCGCTCAATTTCCTGCTCCACCTGCTCTGTGCCAAAGCCGGAGTACAGGACATCTAGAGAGCCACATTCTGGGCAAACTTTGATTGGTTTTTGGCTGTAACCGCAGTAGTGACACTGAAGAAGACCAAGCCGTCTGTGATAGGTCATGGCTACATCACAATGAGGGCATTTGAGTTCAAAACCGCAGCTCTTGCAGTGAAAATAATAGCTATAACCACGGCGGTTGAGAAAGAGGATTACCTGTTTGCCACTGGCAAGGGTTCTAGTCATTTCTTCTTGGAGTACCTTGCCAAAGATGCCCTCTTCTTTGGACATATCGGCAATTTCTACCTTAGGAATTGAGCCTCCGCCTACTCTTTTTGTCAGATTGATGCGGGTCATCTTTGCTGGGTCTTTCATGAGTTGCCACGCCTCAAGGCTTGGGGTTGCACTTCCCATGAGAAGCTTGCCGTTACAGTCCGCTATGCGTTTTTGAGCCACTTGGCGTGCATGATAGCGAGGGTCATTTCCGCTTTTGTAGGAGTTCTCATGTTCTTCATCTATGATGATCATTTTGAGCTTTTCAAACGGAGCAAAGACAGCACTTCTTGCGCCAATTACAAGCGAGACTTCTCCTCTTTTAATTTTGCGCCACTGAGCTATGCGCTGAGAGTCGGTTAGACCTGAATGTAGAATTGCAACGTTGTTTTTAAAGCGGTTCATCACCTGAATTGCCAGTTGATGGGTCAGAGTTATTTCTGGAACTAGATAAATCACCTGTCCCCCCTGAGCTATGACCTGTTCTGCACATCTTAAGAAGACTTCCGTCTTTCCTGAGCCGGTAATACCAAAGAGGTAGAAAAGACTTCCAGTTCCTTCCATTACCGTCTTAATTGCCTTCTCTTGTTCGTCTGTAAGCTGAACATCTGGCTTGAGAACTGGCTCACCAAAATCAAGGGCACCATGGGTGGAATCTCGCTTACCTCCAGGTATCATTACATCAAGAATTTCCCCACGGCTGGAGAAGTAAAAACGCTCCATCCAAAGGGCAAGTTCATACTCCCTTTTATCAAACAAAGGTTCTTTATCAATGGCCTTAATTACAGGTTTGAGCTCAAAATTACATTCAGGTTTATCTTTTAGGACATCAATTACATAGGCTTGGACTTTTCTGCTGCCAAAAGGAACCAGAACTCTAATGCCTGGAATTACCGCTACTTTTTCATCATCAAAGCTATAGAGAAAGTCCTGTTTAAGGGGAACTGGAACTAAAACTTTAGCATACTGAATCATTTAGAACCTGCAACCTCAATGCCAAGATAACGTGCAAGTTTCTTTAAATCATCCCAGACCGGACGTTTTAAAGTAAGGTCTCTTAAAACGGCTGCTGGATGGTAGGTACACATCATTGGGATGCCGTCAAAGAAGAAAAATCTTCCTCTTAAAGTTCCAATTGGTGCGTCCATCTTGCCGGTCATGAGAGAGGAAGCAGGACGGCCTAAACAAAGGATTGCCTGAGGTTGAATCAGAGCAATTTGCTGTTTTAAGAAGGCAAGACAGGCTGTCTTTTCTTCCGGTTGTGGGTCCCGGTTCATTGGGGGTCTGCACTTAACAATATTTGTGATATAGACGTTAGTTTTTCTATCAAGTCCAAGGGCTTTGAGCCACTTGTCTAGGTAGTTACCGGCAGGTCCAACAAAAGGTCTTCCCGTGTTGTCTTCCACCTCTCCGGGTCCCTCGCCTATTACCATAACAATTGGCCTGTCTGCACAGCCTTCTCCAAAGACTATATTCTTACGGGTAGAGCAAAGCTTGCAACGGGTACAAGAAAGGGCCTCCGTAATAAGGGCTTGCATTGACATGTGCATACGAACGTCATCTGAAATTGAAGCAACCGGACTCTCCTGTCTTAGGCTGGAAACTGGCTTTACGCCAAAGGTGACCTTGATATCTGATTCTGTTTTTGAACCTGAGATAATTACATCTGAGGCAATTGCCTCTGAGGTAATTGCCTCTGGGAGGATTTTCTTTGCAACGGCTGAAAAATCGTGGTCAGCTGTTTTTGCAGGGGTATAGCAACCGGTTAGAACATTGCCAAAGGTATTTACTAGAGCTTCAGTTGCCAAGAAGGCTCCTTCCAGAGCCTGCCTTTTATCCTCCAGCTTTAACTCATCCGTTGCCATACTTTTCCTCAAACCACCTGTATTCCTCAGGGTCATAGCAGACTCGCCACAGATATAATCCGTCAGAAGCAGCGGTTTTTCCGGCACGGCTTCTGTCACAAGAGGCCAGAGCCTCTCCAAATTCTTGGGCGGTACGGCCCTCCTGTGCCATTTGAATCATAGATCCAACAAGAGAGCGAACCATGTGATACAAAAAGGCATTCCCTGCTATTTTATAGCACAAGACTTTGTCTCCATACATGGAGGAAGTCCAATAGAACTCAGATTCATAAATATCCCTAACCTTGCTTGGGCAAATATCCTTTGCAGAGGCAAAGGTGGTAAAGTCGTGGGTTCCTATTAATTGACAGGCATAAGAATTCAAAAGCTCAATTGAAGGCAACTCTTTATACCTAGTAATCAGTCCGTCTGTGAAGGGATTGCGAGTAAGACCTTGGACTGCAAAGTACCTGTACTCGCGAGCCATTGCACTGAATCTTGCGTGAAAAGTTGGCTCTACTTCCCAGCTTTTGGTGACTCTTACAGTAGAAGGTAAAAGTGCGTTAATGGCATAGGTAAAGGCCTTGGCAGGGATTGAACAGTCGTTAAATTCTGCATGAGCAACTTGCCCTTTTGCATGTACTCCACTATCAGTTCTACCACTTCCACAGACTAGGACAGTTTCATCCTTTAAGAAGGAAACGATGGCCTGTTTTAGCGTATCTTGCACAGAAATGCCGTTATCCTGCACTTGCCAGCCATTAAAAGCCCTTCCGTCATAGGCAACTTCTAGGGCAACACGGCGTCTTCCTTCTGGGGCTGAGAACTCTGCTGGGCGCTTCCAATCACTTCTGGCCATTACAATCCTCAAGTATTACCATTGCAATTGCCAAGGGACTTTCATGAGTTATTGAAAGCTGTATTGCCTGACATGGTGCATTGTCCAAGGTCACTCCACTTAAGCCAACCATAGGACGGCCAAGGGCGTCTTTTTCCACATAGATATCTTTAGGAATAACGATATCACAAAAGCCTGTACCTCTAGCCTTTGCATAGGCTTCTTTTACTGCAAAGCGGGAGGCTAGAAATTGTGCCTTGATGTCTTCATGAGCCTTTTCTAATAGAGCATAGTCAGCAAGCTCATGCTCATTGTAGTACTTTTCTATAAAATGAGTATTAAGCTTTTTTACTCGTTCTAAGGCTACTGCATCAATGCCTATTCCGCTAATCATAAAAACCTCGCAAAACTAGAAGCAAAATTAAACGTCAGCTGAAAAATAAATCTTCACCTGAGATGGATTGGTAGTCAAAGAGATGGATGATAAATCCAATACAGAGGTTTCTCCTCCAACGTCAATAACTACAGGGGCAATGGCTACGCCCTCTTTTTCAACTTTTGAGAAATCTACGCTGATTTTCACGTTTTCCACGTTAATCATGTAAACTTGGTTCTCTTTTCCTTTAATCTCAAGCTCTACTGTTTCTGGGACAAGGCTGTCTGCCTTGTAGCCTTCTGGCATTATTACTGTCAGTGGCAGAGTAACTGTCCTAGCTTCTTGGAGCATGAGACCAAACAAGAAGAATAAAAATGCAGCAAGAAGGAAACAGAGAATCTTAATTTGCCAGTTGTAAAACAATCTTTGGGTTGTCTTTTTACGCCTCATTCTTGTTATCCTCCATAGCTACAGACTGAACGTCTAAGTAATTAAACAGAGCAATAAGCATGCTCTTAATCTCGTCATGAGAAAGGTCGTAATAGAGGTTTCCGTTACAAGCTAGGGATATTGCACCGGTTTCTTCTGAGACAACAATGACGGCTGCATCAGATTCTTCTGCCATACCCAAAGCGGCTCTATGTCTTGTTCCAAAGGATGCACGAATATCGGTTTGGCCGGAAAGTGGGAGGTAACAGCCTGCTGCTATGATTTTGGAGCCTTGGATTATCATGGCGCCGTCGTGAAGCGGAGTGTCGTGGTCAAATACGGTAACAATCAGGGCGCTGGAGATATCGGCGTTCATTTTGGTGCCGCTGTCTATGATGTTTTTCAGGCCTAGGCGGCGGGGGAAGACTATCAGGGCTCCACGTTTGGCTTGAACTAGGCGCTGGCAGGCATTGAGAATCATGTCTATCTGTTCAGAAGAGGTTTGCACTCCGCCTATTCTGAAGAATCTTGCACGCCTGCTGACGCCGGGGGTGAAGGTTCGTCTAAGTTCTGGCTGGTAGAGGACGCACAAGAAGACTGTGGCCGGCACAGCTAGAAGTTTCAGTAGGCCTTCAAGCACTTCAAGCTTAAATAGTCTACAGCCAAGGTAGATGAATACGTAGATTAGTATGGACCTAATGAAGGTGGTGGCCCTGTTTTGCGCTAAGGCTACGTACGAGGTGTAGAAGAAAACAGTCATCAGAATAATCTGAATTGCTGCTCTTATTATCTCCATAGGAGTTGTAGGTATCATCCTTATTCCTCCGTCCAGTTCAAGGTTCTTTGTACCGCTTTGTCCCAGAACTTAACTTTTGCCTCTCTGTCCTCTTGGGACATGGTTGGCTCCCATCTTTTTTCTTCCCGCCACTGACTGGCAAGCTCATCCAGGTCATGGTAGATGCCTACTGAAAGACCTGCGGCATAGGCAGCACCTAGGGCTGTGGTTTCTATTACAGCTGGTCTGATGACTGGAATTCCAAGTATGTCTGACTGGAATTTCATTAGAGGCTTGCTGTTGGTAAGACCGCCGTCTACCTTAAGCTCACGCATCTTGATGTGACTGTCCGTCTCAATGGCTTTGAAGATATCGTTCGCTTGGAAAGCTGTGGATTCAAGGGCCGCTCTGCAAATGTGGTTTCTGTCACTATAGCCAGTAAGACCTGCAATCACGCCACGTGCATCACTTCTCCAGTACGGAGCAAATAGTCCTGCAAAGGCTGGAACAATGTAAACGCCACCACAGTCGTCAACCTTCTCTGCAAAGGCATCTAGCTCTTGTGCACTTGAGACAATTTTGAGGTTATCTCTTATCCACTGAACCAGAGAACCCGCAACTGCAATTGAGCCTTCAAGGGCGTAAACTGGAGGTTCTCCCTCTTTTTTATAGGCAACAGTGGAAACTAGGCCATTGTTTGAGAAACAAAGGTTATTTCCTGTGTTAACCAAAAGGAAGCATCCAGTGCCATAGGTACACTTGCCAAGCCCCTGGGTAAAGCAGGCCTGTCCAAACAAAGCTGCCTGTTGGTCTCCAAGAATTCCACAAACAGGAACCTCTCCTTGGAAAGGTCCGTTAGGCGTTGTCATACCATAGATTCTTCCAGTTGATGGAACAATTTGAGGTAAAGCCTTCTTTGGAATGTTGTAAAGGGTAAGAAGCTCGTCATCCCACTGAAGCGTCTTGATGTTCATTAACATGTATCTTGAAGCATTTGTAACATCTGTGACAAAGCATTTCCTTCCCGTGAGATTCCAGGTAAGCCAAGTATCAATGGTTCCAAAAACAGCCTCCCCATTTTCAGCTGCCTGCCGCAGGCCCTTCACGTTAGCAAGTAGCCATGCAATCTTGGAAGCTGCAAAGTACGGAGAGAACAAAAGTCCACATTTCTTTTTCAGCCAATTTTCATCACACTGAGCCTTAAGCTTATTGATTAAATCAGCACCTCTGAGGTCCTGCCAAACAATTGCGTTATACCAAACCTTTCCGGTTTTTGGATTCCAGGCAATGACCGTTTCTCGCTGGTTTGTAATTCCAACCCCTGCAATGTCCTGGGCTGTGGCATCTGCCATTCTTAGAGTCTTGACTATGGTTTCCGCAGTGTTATCCCAAATCTCATACGGGTCATGCTCAACCCAACCTGGCTTGGGAAATATTTGTTTATGCTCTATCTGATGCGACGCGCAAATTTTTCCGTTTTCATCAAAAAGAATGAATCTGGTACTTGTGGTACCTTGGTCTATAGCTCCTAAGTATTTCAAGATGGCCTCCACTTAACCTGTAGTATATACCATAAGTGACATCTTAACTAGCTTACTTATAGCGGAAGTAGCACGCACTTTTGGAAGTCTGACTTTTCTGCAAGTTCCTTGCCGCAAACCGTAACTTGAACCTTAAGCTTTTCACTTTGCTCCAAAATTTTAGCCGCAAGTGCCTTCAAGTCCTCCACCGTAGTAGAAAGTAAAAGCTGCCTTCGCCTGAGATATCGGGCCTCGCTCTTGGTAAAAAGAAGCTTGGAAAACGCTTCTTGGCACTTAGCCTGCGGAGTCAGCGGCCTAACATCTCTACCCAAAACCGATACCACGCAGTACTCCAGCTCCTCTTCTGAAATAGGACTCTTCAGCGCCTCTAAGAACGCCTCAATTGTCCCCTCCACGCCTGGGTCTCGGTAGGAAGAAAACGCAATCAGCTTTTCCATCTCATCATATCTACAGCTCACCCCGTACGCCCCATTCTTTCCGCGCACCTCGTTCCACAAATACCCCGATGTCAGAACATGCCCCAACAAAATAGCACTAACCTTCTCCCGCTCCTCAAGCTCTGGAAGTCTAACGACAAGAGCATTAAAAGCAGGCCCTGACGGAACCACAAGGGCTCGTTTAATATTTGTGCCATCAGGACTTTGGGTCAGTTTTCTTTCAAGTTCTACACTAAAGCCATTATTGAAATAATTAGAAGTCCTAACTTTCTGACCTTCCGGATATCTATTTATATGTGACAAAAGAAGTTTTACCTTATCTCTAGCTGGACTTTCACAACCAAGATGTAAGGTCAAAGCCTTCTGGGTAAAGATCTTTTTATACAACTTAGTAAGACGTACTGACAAAGCTGTCCAAGCTGCTTTATTTTTGCCAAGGCTCTTTTTTAAAGCCTGCATATTAAGCCAGCCCTCCGTCCCCATAAGGTGCTCTGAGGCCATACCAGTTGCAGAGAAACCACTGGAGGCATTAAGCGCTGCAAAAGAACTTGCATTGTAAATGTAGCTATTTTGATAATCACTTAAAAGGTCATTTAAAGAAGCTTTGATTCTAGCAGTATCCCTTAAATCTGCAGTTAAAAGAAGCTCGTCAATTAAGTCTAGAGCTTGAGGGAAATCGGCCTTGAGGGTTTTGGTTTTAAGCATGACGTAGCACAGAGGTTTGTCGTGCAGATTGCGATAAAAGTTTGCGGTGATTGAGAAGCTGCCGGTGAACCGTTTGAGGGCGGTTCCATATTCCGAATAGTTGTGTTTTTTGGTGCCACACATGTTCAGAAGGCGCAGTAAAAGTGGAAGAAGTTTGATTTCTTCTTCGTTGAGATTTCTTATGTCAAAATAGTATTTCAGGTAGACAATTGACCTTGTGAAAAGTTGTAGTACGTAGAGTTTGGCGCCCTTCTTTGAGTGGCACTCAAGTTGTTTGTACTTGGGGAGGTTTAAAGGAATATCGTCCCGAGTAATGCGACCAATTGTAGCTAGGGCCTCAGGCGAGTCTGCTGTTGCTACAAAGCTCTCAAATTCTGCCTTCTCTTGAACTGTTGGAAGGGGCATTTGGGCTATGCGTTTTTGCATTTCTGCCTTGTAGTTTTCTTCATAATTGGAGTCAAAAACAACACTAACCAGTACCCTTCTTGGGTTCTCTAGTAGGTTCTTTTTCATCCAGTTTTCAAGATAGTTTCCGCTTTTCATTAGCTCTTTGAATTTTGCAAGCCTTTCTGTGTCACGGATTCCCTCTTCTGGAGTTTTACCTCTAAGCCAGCTTCTTGCCGCCTTGAGACAGGTAGAAATTCCAAAAGGAAGACCATCTCCAGGAATTTCCTGAATCTTAAACTCTTGTCGTTTTATGGCAGCCTCTACAGCTTCTTGGGGAAGGCCTTCTTCAACAAACTTTTTGAGAGTTCCTAGAAGAAAATCTTCAATTTCCTTCTCTTTACCCTTTTGAGCCTTGCTAAAACCAACCGTAAAGGTAAGCATTGGACTGTCTGTGTCTGTACCACTTATAGCATTTAAATCCTCGCCTAAGCCGGATTCAATAATTGCCTTATAAAGTGGAGCCCCAGGATTGCCCAAAAGTACATCCACCAAGATGGAAGCCGTTAAAATCTCAAGCGGATCACTTGAAGGGGTTGTAAGCCAAGAAAGTACAACACTGTAAACTTCCGGAGATGGACAACCTACCACTTTATAGGTTGGTTTCAATTGTTTTTGCTCATAGTTTTCCGAATAAGGAATAATTTTTTCCCCTTTTTGAGCCTTTTTGAGATATCTTTCCTCCAGTTTGTCCAAATACTCCTGAGTATCCAAAGCTCCAAACAAAAACAGTTTACAGTTGGTTGGACAGTACCATTTCTTATATCTGGCAAGGTACTGGTCATAGGTCAAATTTACAATTGAAAGAGGGTCTCCACCGGAAACATATTGATAGGGAGTGCCTTCATAAAGGGTTCTTGTAAGTACATCTTGAAGTATTGAGTCTTCATTATTGCAGGAGCCACTCATCTCATTAAAAACCACCCCATCCGCTTGGCCGTCAAAAAGTCTTATGCCTTCCTGTAAAAAGGAGTTTTTTCTAAGTAGCGGAGCAAACACGGCATCTGCATAAATATCAAATAGATTATCAAAATCCTTCTTAAGCGGTGAAGAAATTGGATACATAGTCTTGTCTCCAAACGTCACAGCATTTAAAAAAGTGTTTGGACTAGAAAAAGCAACTTGACTAAAAGGATCCTTAACAGGAAAGCGTTCAGAGCCGTTGAGGACGGTATGTTCAATTATATGAGCAATACCTTTATCGTCTTCTGATGGTGTTGAAAAGATGAAACTACAAGTCAGTTCTGGGTCAGAATTCTTAACGTGAAAGACTTCCATTCCAGTTGCTTTGTGAACATAGAACAAACCTTCTCCATCGTACTCTTTGAGTGGAGTTTTTCTAACAAGATCAAACATGAGCATCCTTTAATAATGAATGAACAATATCTGCAAGTTTTACATAAGCTTGCTTAATAGCTTCCTGAGAAGTCTCTGCAGATCCGGTGGCATAGATTATGTCACTTTCATAAAGCACCCTATTCTTGTCTCTCAAGTTAGTGGTATACAAGGTGGCAGTGCCTTCCACGGTAACAAATATTCCATTTGAAGAAGTAATAGTTTCCGTCTGACCAAATCTACAAACTAAAAGACAATTACAACTACCCCTAGTCTGTACATAATCATAAAGAACATCCTCTTCTTGGTCTGAAAGTGCATAGTAGGCCTGAGCATCAGCTCCATCAACGTTTAAACAATACACTAGATAATCTGTAGTTGTCTTATTATCCGTCACATAACCATTAGCATCATGCTCAAGAACAGCTATGGCAATGCTTCCCAAACTATACTCTTTGTCATATTCAAACGTCACGCTCTTGGATTGAATCAGAGCTTTTAGCTTATTTACAGTCTGTTCATCCGTGCTTAGTAGCGCTTCAAGTTCCGTATCCAAATCAAAGGAGAACACAACCGAGCCCTTTCTAACCATTGTAAAATTTAAGGGGCTATAGCTTATCAAGCCATTGCTATCCGTTGAATAAACAAACGAATCATCATAAATTCCACCCGTTACATCTATTGCTTGATAGGAAGCTTTAATTTCTGCAGCATCAACTCTAGAGGGAAACAGACTGGTTTTTCTTAAGACTTGAACGGTAGTCTCCGCAGTCTTTGCATTTTTAGACAGCAAAGTTATGTTAACTGAATTCAGAACCTCCTCAATCTCTGCTGCAATTGTCCCATAAGCGTACTCTTCATCAATATAATCCTGTCCATAAGAGAGTACCATTGACTGCAGATAGCAAGAAACCCCTTTGAGGTCTTGGCCTTGACGGATATAGCCATCCCCTTCCAAAATCAGCTGTTCAATGCTCTTTGAAAGCTCATTCCTCTTTTTTACTTCATCAGAGCTAGCTGCTTCCAAAGCCTGGGTATCTGCCACAGCCAGCACATACACCACCGCCTGCCCCTCCAAGGAAGTCTCTTCCGTATTACTCACAGTTAACCCAAGATTTGCAATAGTTCCTAGAACGCTCAGCTCCTTATATTGCTCTTGCCCAAGCTCAACGCCAAGATAGTCAGAAAGCTGAGAAATGATATCCGAATACGCAAAAAGCTCTGCTTGCCTAGCCGTCTCAGCTTTTCCCTGCCCCACGAACGCCGTAGCTCCAGAAGCCAGCCCAAACTGCGGATTGTAAACCCAATAAGGCAACCCCGATATTCCTGCTTGAACAAAGGTCCTAATAGTCGAGCACCCCGTAAGGATAAAACCTAGCAATAAAGCAAGAATTGTGGCTAAAAGACGGGCTTTTGCTTTCTTCATAGACTAATTCCCACCCCTAAGAAAGCAGAAGAATATTTGAGTTCTTGCGAAGCGTGTAGACTTTCATATCCCAATTCCCATCTAAGAGTTCCAATGTAATGTCTGTAGGATAGGCCATAAAGACAAGCAAAAGTCACTCCCTTTTTTACAAGAACTCCAGCGGTGCACCAACCGGTAATACCACCATCCTCAATAAGAGTGAAATTTGAATCCCAAAGCTTAGAAAGAACCACGTCAGACTCAAAGCCTAAAGTAAAGTAAACCCCATCAAAAGTTTTTGAGTACGCCACCCCGCTAAGCGCCAAAGGCTTTAAAGGATACAGCAGTGTAGACATAGAATATCCAACTTCTGCGTGATTCATGGAAGCCCTTAAAAAGAGCAACTTCTGAAGCCCTTTTTCCGTAAGAGTACTTCCAACCTCAACCGTAGAACGAGTGCTTATTTTATCAAAGACAACAACATTTTCATTGCTATCTCTAACAATTAGGACATTGTTTTTGTCATCAGTAAATATTGTACCAACCTTTGGAAGTTCTTCAAAAGTATCAGATGCAACGCTGTTTCCATAAACATAGTTAATAGAGGCTTTAGGCGCTGTAGTACTCCAAACCAAGCATAATGAAGAGGCAAGAATTAGAACTAAAAGTGCAAGCCTTTTTATCATACCCAATGCTTGATAATCTCAACAATCAACTGGGCACTATCATTCATAGCATCCAAGGCCGCCCATTCAAATCTGCTGTGGAAATTATGTCCACCGGTATAGAGGTTTGGACAAGGAATACCCTTTACTTCAGCAATTCTGGAACCGTCCGTGCCACCTCTAATAATCTCTGTGTGAAGAGGTTGTCCAAGCGCCTTGCCGGCTTCAAAAATTACATCTACAGCCTTTGGACTATTCTTTGCAGCTTCTCCCATATTCAGATAGCTAATTTTTGCATCAACTGTAACTTTTCCACCGTTATAAAGTAGCTCAATGGTTTTTCCTAGATTCTTTAAAACCTCAATTCTTCTGAGAAGTTGGTCGTAATCAAAGTCTCTAAGATAGACGGTAACGTCCATATCAGTTGCATTTCCGCTTGCACTCTGAGCACAGTAATAGCCATATCTTCCATCTGTTGCTTCTGGACTTTCTGCCTGTGGAATTGCGTTGATGTAAGCGGCTGCCATTGTCAAAGCATTAACCATTCTTCCCCTTGCAGAACCCAAGTGGTAAGAAACCCCTGAAAAATGAACTTTAACAGTTGCTGCATTAAAACATTCCAGCTCAACTTCATAACGGGTTCCACCGTCTACGGTATAAAGGGCCTGTGCGTTGAGGCGCTTTGCATCAAAGAAATTCATTCCAAAACCAGTTTCTTCATCTGGTGAGAACAGAATTTCAATTCCGCCATGCTTAATCTCAGGATGTTTCATTAGGTAGGTAACAGCTGCCATGATTTCAGAAACGCCACCCTTATCATCACAACCTAAAAGAGTATCGCCACTTGAGGTAATTATTGTGGAGCCCACATAGCCTTTAAGCTCAGGGTTATCGGCTACTTTAATCTGGTAATCAGCGTTAAGGATAATGTCAGTGCCGTCGTAGTTTTCAATCACGCGTGGTTTTACGTGGTTGCCATCTACGTCGTCTGCCGTATCCACGTGGGAGCAGAAGGCAATTGTAGGAAGTCCTTCCTGTGTAGCTTCAATTCTAGCAAGGAGATAGCCGTATTGGTCCAGCTCAACCTCCTTGATACCTAAGGCTTTAAGCTCCTTTTCAAGCATTCTCAGAAGATCCCACTGGCCCTCAGTAGACGGGTGTTTTTTATCTGCAATGGACTCGTCACTCATGGTATCCACCTGAACGTATCTTAAAAATCTATCAAGAATATCTTTTTTGAACATATGAAACTCCTTAGAGGTTTTTACCTCTTTTATATTATATTGGATTTTAGATTTATTAGAAATCTCTTTTGTAGTATATTCTGAACCCGATATGAAAAATCTTTTTGTTTATCTAAAAAAATATAAAAAAGAGAGCATTTTGGCCCCTCTTTTCAAGCTACTTGAAGCCCTCTTTGACCTATTGGTACCAATAGTCGTAGCGCGTATGATTAATACCAACGCAAGCTCCGACAAAACGCAAATTTTCCTCTGCTTTGGCCTACTTCTCCTCATGGCGGCAATTGGACTTGCCTGCAGTACCGTAGCCCAATTTTTCTCCGCAAAAGCCAGCACCTCAATTGCCGGCGACCTTAGGCAGGAACTCTTTGACCACATCCAAAAGTTCTCCCACACTGAGCTCGATACTCTAGGAAGCGATACCCTCATCACCCGCCTCTCAGCCGATATCAACCAAGTTCAAACAGGAATCAACATGGGCCTAAGGCTTCTATTGAGAAGTCCCTTTATTGTTTTTGGCGCCATGGTAATGGCTTTCACCATTGATGTGCGTTGTGCAATTGTTTTTGCAATTACCATCCCAATTCTTTTAGCCGTTACCCTCTTTATCATGAAAGTCAGCATTCCTTTGTTTAGCAAAGCTCAAACTGGACTAGACAAGGTTACAAGTCTAACCCGTGAGAACCTCACTGGAGTCAGAGTCATTAGAGCTTTCTGTAGAGAAGAGCAGAGCGTAGAAGAGTTTGAAGAAAGCAATAATGCCTTAACCCAATTAAATTTATTTGTAGGCCGTATATCCGCAGTTTTAAACCCTCTAACCTATGTTCTTATCAACCTTGCAACTATAATTTTAATCAAACAAGCAGCAATTCAAGTTTCTCTTGGCAGCCTCCAACAGGGATCTGTAGTTGCCCTTTATAACTACATGCTTCAGATTGTAGTTGAGCTTATCAAGCTTGCCTCCCTTACAATTACCATCAACAAAGCGCTAGCCTGTTCAAAACGAGTTTTCTCAGTTATGGATATAAAGCCAAGCATGGAATATGAGACCAGCCCTTGCGAAGCTGAATCTGCTTCTGACGTGGCAGTTGAGTTTAAAAATGTCAGTTTCACCTACAGTGGCGCCGGTGCACCAAGTTTGAACAATATTTCCTTCTGCGCCTTAAAAGGACAAACGGTTGGAATCATAGGAGGAACAGGAAGCGGTAAATCCACCCTAGTAAATCTCATTCCAAGATTCTATGATGCAACTTCTGGTTCTGTTTTGCTAAATGGTAAAAATGTAAAACAACTTTCCAAAGAAGAAATTTGTAACTCCGTTGGCGTTGTTCCACAAAAAGCTGTGTTATTTCAAGGAACAATTAGAGACAATCTCAAATGGGGGAATGCTAACGCTTCAGATGAAGAACTTTGGCAGGCCCTAAGTATTGCACAAGCAAAAGAGATAGTGGAAAAGAAACCAGGAGAGCTGGATTTTGCAGTTGAGCAGAACGGAAAAAATCTCTCCGGCGGACAAAAGCAAAGGTTAACCATAGCAAGGGCACTTACCAAGAAAGCACCAATTCTAATTCTTGACGATTCTTCGAGTGCTCTGGATTTTGCAACAGATGTGGCTCTAAGAAAAGCTCTTAGAAACTTAGAAGGGACAACCACCTTCTTAGTTTCCCAAAGAATTGCCTGCGTACGACAAGCAGACACAATCCTAGTTATCAACAATGGAAATCTTGTTGGAATGGGGAATCACGAAACTCTTATGACAACCTGTACCGTCTACCAAGACATCTACTACTCACAGTTCCCTGAAGAAAAATCGGAGGCTCAGAAATGAAAACTAAAGATAAAAAATCAACCCTTTTGAGACTCCTCCCATACATTGGGAAATATTGGCCAGCCCTTCTTTTGAGTGTTATTTTTGCGGCGGCAAGCGTAATACTTCAGTTATATGCTCCTATCCTTTTTGGTGATGCAATAGACCAAATTCTGGGCTTGAACAACGTCAACTTCAGCCCAATGTATAGCTATCTGAACAAAATCTTGATAGTCATTGCCGTTGCAGCCCTATGTACTTGGTTAATGAATCTTCTGAACAACCACATCACGTTTAAGATTGTTCAGGATATAAGATCCAAGTCAATTAAACACCTTCAAAGGCTCCCCCTTTCTTATCTTGATGGACACAGTTCCGGCGACATTGTCAGCAGAATCATTACGGATGCTGATGTTATCTCTGATGGCCTACTTTTGGGGTTTACCCAAATTTTTTCAGGGGTTATCACCATAATCATGACATTGTTCTTCATGTTTTCTAAAAATGTGAAGGTATCGCTTTTGGTAGTAATTTTGACTCCAATGAGCTTTCTTGTAGCAAGATTTATCTCAAGAAGATCCTTTTCAATGTTCAAGAAACAGAGCGAGCTCAGAGGTCAGCAGACCGCTTTAATTGATGAGTTAATTGGAAACCAAAAAGTGGTCAAAGCCTTTGGCTACGAAGACAGAGCTTCTTGCAGATTCAAAGCCATAAACGATGACTTAGTTAACTACAGTAAAAGGGCAATTTTCTACAGTAGTATGACAAACCCGTCTACTCGCTTTGTAAACAGCCTTGTCTATGCTGGAGTTGCTCTAATGGGCGTTCTTTTAATTCCAGGTGGAAGCCTTACCGTTGGTGGCCTGTCAGTCCTACTATCCTATGCAAATCAGTACATGAAGCCTTTCAACGACATAAGCTCCGTTGTAACAGAGCTTCAAAATGCAATGGCCTGCGCTTCAAGAGTTTTCTCTCTCCTAGATGAACCAGAAGAAAGTGTAGATGCGGCTTCAGAGCTTGCCCCTGCAAAAGGTTCAGTAGAAATTAAAGACGTGGCCTTCTGCTATGAAAAGGAACACCCTCTCATTGAAGACTTTAATCTTACCGTTAAACCTGGTATGCGAATTGCCATTGTAGGTCCAACCGGCTGTGGAAAAACTACCCTGATTAACCTATTGATGCGTTTTTATGACGTAAACAAAGGTGAAATTAGTATAGACAAAAATCCTATCAACAGTGTGACTCGTCACTCCTTACGCAGTAATTACGGCATGGTCTTACAAGAGACTTGGCTTAAACAAGGAACTGTCAGAGACAATATTTGCTTTGGAAATCCAAAAGCTTCAGAAGAAGACGTCATAAAGGCTGCAAAGGCTTCCCATTGTTGGGAGTTCATACAACAACTTCCCAATGGACTAGACACAGTTTTAACTGACGGGAGCCTCAGTCAAGGACAAAAACAGCTCCTCTGCATTGCTCGTGTAATGTTAAAGCTTCCTCCAATGCTCATTTTGGATGAAGCTACCTCAAACATCGATACGCTTACAGAGCTCCAGATTCAGGAGGCCTTTGACACGTTAATGGAGGGACGCACCAGTTTTGTTGTAGCTCATAGGCTTTCAACAATACGTAATGCATCCCTCATTCTAGTGATGAAAGACGGTAAAATCATTGAACAGGGCAACCATCAACAGCTTCTTGAAAAAGGCGGTTTCTACAGTAAGCTGTACAACAGTCAATTTCAGAGAGCCTAGAACTATCTTAGGCATCAAAGTTGTAGGTCTTCATCATGTCTCGGGCTAGGCCTGCAACATTATAGATGCCAAAGATGCAAATGATGATTCCGGTTACTACCGGACCAAGTCCCATTGACTCACTTAATGCGGTCACCGTAGTAGTTAGCGCAAAGTCTGCCTGCGGGATTTCAATAAGTTCCTTAAACCAATCTTCAAAGGAAACCTCTTCTTCTGGTCCGTACTTAAAGTACTCGTATAGGGACATAATTGATAAAGCAACTAGGCCTGCTCCAATTGAAATTGCGGCAGCCGCACTGACTTTGCCCCAGAAAACAAGTTTTGGAACACAGGCATAGACAATGCCAGCCACCAAAAGGACTACTGCTCTTGTAACAAGAGTCTTTAAGTCTTTGTAAAACGCCTCCTGCTGGTCTAATGGAATACCCTTAGCATAAGCCAGGCCTTTTGTAGTGAGAGATTTTTCAAGCTCATTAACCTGTGAATTAAGCCTTTTGAACTCCTCTTTACTCAACACACTCTCTGCAGTAGACATGATAGGTTCTGTATCCAAAGTTGCCTGAGAGACGTCCATGGCATAGCAGAAATCTAGGTAATCTTTACCGCCTTCCTCCTGCATTGTAAGTTCAACAATTTGTGCCCCAGACATTGTCCCAGAGCCTTTTGCACCTCCATTTTCAATAGACTCTTGCAAATCCTCATCAAGATTATCCTTGATATACTCCAACTGGACATCAATGACTCTAGCAACTACTGATTTCATCTCAGCATCTGAGATTGATTCCTTAAACGAGGGTGTAAATTGCATATTGCAGGCCACAAGACAAGCAAGCAAAACAAGACACACCATTTGATTAAAAAACGTTTTTGTTAACTGACGTTTATTCTTACAATTGTAATACATTTAAACCTCCAAAAAGAACCATCCAAAAGAAAGGCGGAACCTAAATGAGGTATAACAGGGGAAAGTCCCTTTTATACTTGAATACTCCTCAGAGAAAGTTCCAGAAGGATCTCTTACGCAAAGACTTGGCTCAATGACTAATCCATGCCCCAAATCAAAGGTCCATCCAATCAGTACTTCATTTAGGTTAATTAGGTTCTCTAAGACCTCGCTTCCATTAGAGAAACCTACAGAAAAAAGCGATAGTCCCATAAACGGGCCAGAACTCCACGGATAGTAAGCCAGCATCACCCCAACTTCTATTAGATTTGAAGAGTCTTTTAAGGTAAAACCTAAGGGGAGACGTAGCTCAAAACCGTCAGGCAGGGAAAATCTAAAATCTCCTGAGAACTGAAGACTCCCTTTGTTAAAGACTGGATCTTGAACGGTTCCAAAATCCAAAGTAAAACCTAGCTTGTTGGAGCAAAACAATGCCCCAACAAGCACAAATAACAGTAAAAAACAAATCAATATTCTCTTCATAGGCATTCATTAGACTTACTTAATAATTCCATAAGCATTGAGTTTAAGGTCCTCCAGGACCACAAGGAAGTAGTCCTCTGTCAGGGCAAAACTCTGAGCCTTAGAAGGAAGTTCCACAGTACCATGCTGGGCTATTTCGTAAGCAGAAGCTTCAAAGGCAATAATCCTATTTGCCGTGTCTAAGACGTAGAAGTAATTAGAACCATCGGCTTCAAGATCTGCTACTGGAACACTGAAGGTTTTGTACTTGGTATAAGGTGCATTTTTAACGTACTTGTAGGTAGTGAAGCTACTATTATTTGCAACAACCACCAACTGGGAGTTAGCAAACCTAATATGCTTTCCTGCAGAGCTATCGGCTTCAGAAACAATAGGATCAATGAGAATAGCTTCACTTCCCACGGTTGATGAAACAAAGCTGGTAGCGCTTGGGAAAACGCTAACTGAGTATTTCCCGTCTGGCGATGCATCAATATCAGAGGCCGCATAATAAGAAGAACCAGCCTTTGTGTTGGCACCAGCTAGACTAACCGATGTTCCGTTTATCTTCAGGGTAAAGTCGTATCTTGAACCAGCATCTGCAACGTAAATGTAGTTATTACCAGCAAAAGCAGCTCCAACAATATTAGAGAAATATCTACTCTTCATGTTCACTATGTACTTACCTCTATATTTTTCTGCAACGGTATTTGCAGAAGAATCAAAGTACATACAAATGGCGCTTTCAGAACTATCAATGAATTTTCCAGTAAAGAGAATAAAGTTGGAAACCTTATCTGAGAACATTTTCTCAACATCCCCAAGCCAAGAAAGCTGGCTATTGGTATAGGTCTTCTCTACAGCAATAGAACTTGCGCGTACCGTACAAAGATAAAGTTTGTTAGCATCTGGAGTTACTACAACAATTTTATTACCAGGCAGAGCACCTATAATTGTCTTTGAGGTTATCTCCATTGCGGTTCCCGCATTTTCAACTGAAAGTGCAAGGTCTCCAGCCTGGCCATCTGGCTCAACAGTAAAACTACAGGTTGCAGAACCTGTGCTACCCAACTTCTTGTTGTAGACTACCGCGTCAACTCTGTGTACTCCAGCCTTTGGCGTAAAGGAATAAGTGCCTCCTGAGGTTGTCAAATCAGCCGTTGTCATGTAGTTGCCGTCGTAGTACCACTCAATAGTAAGGCCTTCTGCCTGAACTTTATCGGGCTCGCTAAAAGAGAAAGTGCAGGAATACTCGGTCTCAGCTACCATGGAAGATGGGGCTCCGTCTACCGCCAGAGTTCCCTTGATTGGGGTTCCCGTTGCGTCTGAAATGTAAGTTATAGTGTTGGGGCCCAATTCGTTGAAGAGAAAGGTATGGCTACCCTCCGTGGTTGTGCCGTTGGAAATTCTCACCGCCTCTACCAGGCCTGCAACCTGAGTTTCATCGTCATAAAGAAGGATTTTAAGCCTGTAAGAACCAGATGACAAACTTTCTGATACCGTTGCCGTCTTTGAATCGTCATCTTGCGTTATATCCAGAGGATATTCGCTTCCACTCATGTCAGGTCCAAGCAAATAGGCTTCCACAACTGGTTTGGCCACATCACAATAGTGCCAATCAACGGTGTATCTAAAAGCTCCAGTTCCAACAAGAGTATCCAAGACAATTGTTTGCGGCGTGGCTTTATCAGTAAGTTTGAACGTTAAACTACCTGTTACAAGTTCTGTTCCAGAAGTGTTCTTACCTCTAGCAGTTACAGTCCAATCCCCTATTGTTAAGCCCTCAATTGTCAAGGAACTACTATCCGAGTCTATTGAAAAGGTCTTTCCATTTGGACCTGTCCCCGACACGGAATATTTGCTAACGTCCAACAGAGAACTATCGCTTGGTAGCAATGTTTTCCCAGTGGACTCCGAATACGTGGAAAGAATCAGCTTCATTGTAGTTGTCCCTGGATTCTCAGAGCATGAAGCCAAAACTACCACCAGAATTACTAAAAACAAGACTGCCGTTTTTCTACTCATCTTGTACCTCCATTAAGTTAGTCACTAAAAACGACACGTTTGGTTCTAGATTTTTAAAACTTTTTTTAAAATTTTTACTTTTTTTTACTTTTTTTTGCCACTTTCACGAAAAAAAGTGATTTGTTGTGGTTTTTCTGACTTCAAATGGCTATTATCAAAGCATGACATTACTGATAAAAATTCTCATCCTTCTGGATTTTGCGGCAGTAGTTTTTATGCCAAGCGTCTACACTTCACGCGCCACCCTCATCCCCATGTTTGCAACCATGGTCATCTTGGTAGCCCTCTACTGGTTCGCCATGTACTGGGTCAGCAAAAAGAAAGCTTGCCAAATACTTGGTAAGACCCCTCAATTCAGCCTCTTCGTGGGCAAAATCCCCACCGATCCCAACGCAGACCTCACCCGCGGCCGCCTCTGCATTGCAGACAACACCATCTACCTCAT
The DNA here is from genome assembly GCA_963606545.1 of Sphaerochaetaceae bacterium. Lineage (GTDB taxonomy): Bacteria > Spirochaetota > Spirochaetia > Sphaerochaetales > Sphaerochaetaceae > UBA9732. The sequence continues at coordinate 14,379 of CAVCYP010000017.1, read as the reverse complement.
CCAAAAAACCGATGGTAAAGATAAAAAGGCCGGCCCTTATAAGGTGGCTTGGTCCATGAAAACCTCTGCAATAACCTCCCTTGGCTTTGGAAAAGTTCTCTCCGTTCGCAAAGGTTTTATTATCTATATGGATAAAGATGATGTAAGATTTACCTGTTCAAGCATTGCAAAGCACAAGGACGAGCTTTATGCAGCCCTAGGCTGGGACTTGGGGGCAAAAGCAGTTGTTGAGCCGGCTGAGGAGGAAAACAAATGAGTGATGCAATCAGAATAATCACCACCGGTGGTACCTTTGATAAACTTTACGATGAAATCCGTGGCGAGCTTACCTTTAAGGACTCTCACCTTCCAAGAATCTTGGAGCAGTCCCGTTGCACACTAAAAATGCACGTTGAAAACTGCCTTGCAATTGACAGCCTCTACATGAACGCAGAGCACCGCCTTAAGGTGGCAGCCTCCTGCCAGTACAGTGAAGAAAAACATATTGTTGTCATCCACGGAACCGATACAATGGTCGAAACCGCCCATGTCATAGCAGAAAAATTAGGCAAAGCCACAGATAAGACCATTGTTCTTACCGGTGCCATGGTTCCCTACGCCCTTGAAAGTTCAGACTCTGTCTTCAATCTAGGCTGTGCAATAGCTGCCGTCCAGCTGAAAAAGCCTGGCGTCTACATTTGCATGTGCGGCCGCATCTTTGACTATGACAATGTCCGCAAGAATCGTGAAAAGGGAATCTTTGAACCCCTGCACGACTAATAAAAAACCAAGCCAGCTCCCCATATAGACAATTTTTGACCAGAAATTTTTCTAAAAAGCATTTTGTAGAAATATTGAAAAGTGACATTTTTTAAAATAGAAAAGTATTGAAAAGTGACATTTTTTGACTTATTTTTATATTGAAAAGTAGAAAGAGGAAGAAATGCTTTATAGAAAAATTGAAAATTTAATCGAAAATCACCTAAAAACTGACTCCGATAAAATTCTCCTTGTTGATGGAGCTAGGCAGGTAGGAAAAACCTTTATCATCAGATATGTTGGAAAAAAGCTTTTTAAAAACTTCATTGAAATAAACCTTGTTGAGGATTCTATTGGGCAAAGACTCTTCAAAGATACTAGCACAATTGAAGACTTCTATTTAAAGCTTAGCATTGAAGCAGGAAACAAAATGGGCACTAAAGAAAACACATTAGTTTTCATTGATGAAATCCAAGAATATCCTAACTTTCTTACTCTTCTTAAATTCCTAAAAGATGATGCTAGGTTTACTTACATAGCAAGTGGTTCCCTTTTGGGGGTTACTCTAATGGAAACAACCTCAATTCCAATTGGCAGCATTAAAAAGATTGAAATGTATCCTTTAGACTTTGAAGAATTTCTCTACGCAAATGGAATTAATGAGGCCTTTATTGCATACTTAAAGAATTGTTTTGAAGCAAGAAAAACCTTAGAGGAAGCCATCCACAATAAGATGATGGATTTATTCAGACAATATCTAATTTCAGGAGGAATGCCTGAAGCTGTAAAGACCTTCATTGCAACGCGAAACATCCAGAAGGTTCGAGAGCTTCAAACAGAAATTCACAGCTACTATGCAGCCGATGCTTCTAAATATGAAACAGAACGAAAACTTAAGATTAGAAGAATCTATGACTTAATTCCTTCAAATATGGAAAAAACAAAAAAACGCATAATCGCAAAAGATATAGAAAACAAAAAAGGAAAAGATTTCTTAGACTACCAAGATGAATTTGATTATCTGATTTCTGCAGGTATTGCGTTAAATGTTCAAGCCATTTCAACTCCGGTATTCCCCCTATTGCAATCAACCAAAAAGAATCTGATAAAGTTATACCTCAATGATGTTGGAATTCTTTCAGCCTTGCTTTATGGCAACAATATTCAAGCAATTGTAGAAGATTTGAGAAGCCTAAATCTGGGAGCCCTTTACGAAACAGTTGTAGCATGCGAACTTAATTCTCATAAACACAAACTTTACTATTATGACAACAGGAACAAAGGGGAAGTAGATTTTTTGTTTGATGATTACAATAATCTTTCGGTTCTTCCAATTGAGGTTAAATCTGGCAGAGACTACACGGTACACAGTGCACTAAATTCTTTTGTTGAAAATGATGACTATTCTGTAAAACAAGCTATTGTCTTGTCAAACAATAGACAAATTAAAGAAAAAGGAAAAATCCTTTATTCTCCAATCTACAATGTAATGTTTTTATAGGGCCCACCCTGCGCACTGGCTCAAACTGAGAAAACCAAGCCAGCTCCCCATATAGACAATTTTGACCAAAAAAATGGCAAAATTGTCTATTTTCATACCAAGGCCAGGATTTGAGAGGCCTCACAGATGGTGCCAGGCTCTCCTTTTTTGAAGCCAAAGCCCCAGTCTACGGCAATGAAATCGCAACCAGCTTCTTTTGCACCGGCCTTATCTATGTTGGTATCGCCAACAAGGACGCAATCCTTTGGTTCCACGCCCAGGCGCTTAAAGCCCTCTTTAAGAAGAGAGGCCTTGGTAACCTCGCATTGCAAATCTAGGCCCAAAAGCGTGTCAAAGAGATTATCAATCTTGAAATGCTCGCACATCTCAATCACTAAGTCCTCGTTCTTCATTGACGCTACGGCCAGCTTGTAGCCTCTAGCCTTAAGCTCTTTTAAAGTCTCCAAGATTCCAGAATAGAAGACAGCCTGATATCTACCTGTAGCCTCATAGAATTCCCTGTAATAGTTTACCAAATCCGGAATTATTGTCTCGTCCTTAATCCCAAAAGTAATTCTAAAACAGTCATCAATTGGCGGGCCAATGAACGTGCGCCAGTCTGGGTTTGGGCCAATCGTAAGCCCCGCCTTCTCCATTGCGTAACGTCCGCCTGCAAAAATACCCACAGACGTATCCATCAGGGTCCCATCAAAGTCGAAGAAAACTGCCTTGTACTTCACTTCTTTCGCCTCTCCAATATCCGCATCCCGATATTTTCTACAATTCTCCACTGCCAATCGGTAAAACTATGTTTGGAGATTGTAGAGAAAGAAGGCGCCATTAGGGCTCCGTTTTCATTAACTGGTAGTTCAAGAGCATCCCAGGTATCGGTCTGGTTGAGGTACATCATTGCGCCCACGTTCTGGCGTCTTTGCATCTGAAGCATAGGATCTTTTGAATCCTTATAAACTACAACCGAGATTTTAGAGTCTGGGATGGTAAACATCTTGTCCCGGCCGTCTTTAACGCAAACTTGTAGCGCGGAGTTGATGATATCGGACAACTCTTTGCGTTCTTCGTAGGTGCGTTTGGAAGCATAAAGAGTTAGAGCATTCTCCTTTGTGAAGCCCTTGGTTATGGCATCAAGCAAAAGCAGTGGTCCTTCAGAGGCAGGTTCTGGTTCTGGCGCAGGCTCTACTTCAGGCTCTGGCTCCGGTTCTACTTCTGGCTCTGGCGCGGGTTCTTGAACTGGTTCCGGTGCTGGCTCTGGCTCTGGTTCCGGCTCTTCTTCAGCTTCAGTTTCAGCCTCCACGACAGGTTCTGACGCGGGTTCTGGCTCTGGCTCTGGTTCAGTCTCCACAGCCTCAGCGGTGTCGTCCTCTGGTTCTATATTGTCAAACAAGGAACCACTGTAGGGATCCTCATCTTCTTCTGCCTCGTTTTCAGAAGAGTCTTCTTCTTTATCTTCCTCTTCTGCGGCCATTTGTTCAAAGAATTCAAGGGCGTCAAGTTCATCCTCGTCATCTATAGTATCTTCGTAGATGTCATCTTCTTCTGAAGCTGGTTCATTGTCAGCTTCAATCTCCTCAGAAGGTTCATCAGAAGGCTCATCAACAGAGTCATTAAAATCTTCGTCCCAAGGAATTTCATCATCAGACTCATCTTCAAACTCTTCTTCAGCTTCAAGCTCATTGGGCTCTTCTTCCGTTTCATCATCCTCAGCCTCAGGTGCAACCTCAGGCTCCTCTGCAACCTCCGGTTCCTCAAAAACTTCAGGCTCTTCTAGGACTTCCGGCTCCTCAAAGACCTCAGGCTCCTCTGCAGCCTCTGGTTCTTCAAAGACCTCAGGCTCTTCCGTAACTTCTGGCTCCTCAAAGAGCTCAGCCTCTTCTATAGCCTCCGGCTCTTCCTCAGGAGGATACAAAGGAGAAAGGATCTCATGAAGCTGGTTTAGACTGAATCTTGTGACAAAGCTGTAGTATTTTCCTGAGTGCTTTATAAACGGAGTTTTGAGGCTTCCCATGATACTTCCAAGGATTCCATACTCAGATTCTTCAAAGTCATCCAACGTACAACAACGAGCACAGAGAAGCTCACAGACAGATTCCTCAAGCTTGCAAATATTTTGAACATCATAGTCTAAAAACGAATTATGAGTTGAATTTTCGCGGTCAACTATTGAAAAGAAGCTATCGTTTATGCTTTCTTTTGAGCAAACATCAATAATTGTTTCAGAGGGGAAAACTTGGTCATAAAGCGCTTCTCTAAGAGCAAACATTGAATTAATATCGGTTTGGCCTAAAGCGCGCTTTAAAAGTACGCTGTAGTCTATGTAGCGCATGGTGGCCTTGACGTTTTCAAGCATGAGACGGTGCAGGTTTTTACAACCTTTGGCATGCACCGAGTTTTCAGAATCGCTTGGAGTAAAGAAAGCCTGCCGACGCAAGGCAATTGCATGGAGAAAAACAATTAAGCATTCTGTTGCCTTTTTGGAGAGAGCATCGTTTCCAAAGGAAGCCTTATGAACGCTTGCATATTTTAGAATACTTGCAATGTTAAACCTGTAAGCTTCTTTGACAAGTTCATTTCTGTACAGGTCAAGATATGAAACCTGCTGAGCCAAATTACGCTGGAGCTTCTCAGCTGAAATGTTTGTCATATCTTTTAAATTCCACGAAAGATAACAGTCCATCTTTAACTCCTGATTAAAGTAGTATCGCATATCGGCCATTTTTTAAATAGTCATTGATGCACTTTTCCTATTTATTTCACCAAATATATTTTATATAATGGGCGCGTTATGTACTTTTGTCTTCACGTAGTAACCGGAAAAGAAATTGAAGCCAAGACCTCTATAGAACGGCTTTTAGCGGATAGAGAAGAAGAGACGGTGGTCTGGTTTCCAACAAAGGAAAATAGAGAAAGAAGACATGGTATTGAGTCTACCGTCACAAAACCACTTTTTCCTGGGTATCTTTTTATCTACTGGGATGGAGAAAATGAAATCAACTTTCCCTACATAGATATTAGAAGAATCACCAACGTTATGAGATTTCTTCGCTACGATGACGGAAGCTTAGCTCTCAAAGGCAAAGACCTTGAATTTGCAAAATGGATTCATATGCACAGGGGCAACATTAAACGTTCAAAGGTCGTTTTTAGAGAAGGTCAAAAAGTCCATATTTGCGAAGGACCACTTTTGGGCTTTGACGGCAACGTGGTCAAAGTAGACAAACATCACAAGCGAATAACCTTAAGTTTTGAGCTAGGCGGCAATACAACGCTAGTCAGTTTCTCCGTAGACTTCCTGAGCAGCGCAGCACAGACCGATAGCCCAAATCTTAGCAAACTGTGAATTTTTATCGGTTATTGTAGGCTTCTAGGCCCTTTTTCAGACAGACACAAGCCTTCTCAAGATCTTCAGTATTTAAGACATAGGCAATACGAACTTGATTGCGTCCAAGGCCTGGAGTCTCATAGAAACCTTCAGCTGGAGCAAGCATAACCGTCTCACCATTGTAGTTAAAATCCCTGAGCATGAAGATTGCAAAATCCTCTGCATCTTCTACTGGAAGTTGAGCAATAAGATAGAAAGCTCCCTTTGGTTTTACACACTTGATACCGGGAATTTGCTGAAGGGCTTCAACAATGAAATCACGGCGTTTTTCATACTCGCTATGGACGGCTTCCATGTAGGAAGTTGGAGCACTAAGGGCAGCAAGGGCAGCATACTGTTCAACTGAAGGAGGACAAAGTCTTGCTTGGCTGAGCTTCAAGGTTTCTGTTATGACGTTTTTGTTTCTGCTAATGATTGCACCTACACGAGCTCCACACATGGAGAAACGTTTAGAGAAGCTATCTACGCAAATGACACGGTCAGAATAATCGGTATATTTGAGGATGCTGGTAAAGACTTCTCCGTCGTAGCAGAATTCACGGTAGACTTCGTCGACTATAAGAAAAAGGTCATGTTTTACGCAGAGTTCAAGTATGGTTTTGTATTCCTCTGGGGTGTAGACGTGGCCGGTTGGATTGTTTGGACTGCAAAGCAGGATGGCCATGGTCTTTTTTGTGATTTTGGACTCGATTGTGGAAAGTGGCGGGAGGGCAAAGTGGTCTTCAAGCACGCTTGTAACAGGGACAATGTGGACGTTTGCCATACCTGCAAAGGAGTGAACGTTGGTATAGTAAGGCTCAGGGACTATCACTTCATCATAGGGGTCGCAAACCGTCATGAAGGAGAAAAGAAGAGCTTCTGAACCACCTGTTGTAATGAGAATATTGCTAGGATCAATGTCTACGCCAATATTTTTGTAGTATTTGACCAAGGCTTTGCGCAGAGGAAGATCGCCGTCACTTTCGCCGTAGGAGATAATCCCGTACGGATAACTGTGGACGGCGTCAATGGCTTCTTGTGGAGTCTTGATATCTGGCTGACCAATATTTAAATGATAAACTTTTATGCCTTTCTCCTTTGCAGCTCTAGCATACGGGGAAAGTCTTCTAATTGGGGATGCCTGAAAGCCTCTAATTCTAGCCGATATTTCCATTCTCTTATCCTTTATTACTCTGAGCGTTCTGGCTGTTATCAACCAGTTTCTGAACAACTTTTCTGTTGTCCAAAAGTGGGCTAATTGCTCTTCCATGGTGCAGACGACTTATAACACGAGCAAAGAGTTCGCTAATATCCGTCTGAATAAACCAAGATTTGGAAAGAAGATCATCCCCGTGATAGACGGCGTTAGTTCCAATAACGTAATCAAAGACACCTTCTGAGTGAGCCTTATCAAAGTCCTCAACGGCGTTTCCATTAAAGAATGGAAGACTTGTGATGCAGATAATTTTCTTAGCTCCCATTGTGCGCAAATGCTTCATTGCAATAAGCATGGTTCCGCCTGAAGCAAGCATGTCATCTGCAATAAGAACAGTTTTATTCTTAACATCACCAAGGAGGCTAATACTCTTAATATTAGTATTCTTTGCACCGGTTGTGACAATTGAATAATCTCTTTCCTTGTAAAGCATTGCTAGTGGTCTGTGCAAAACTTGTGCATAGAACTTGTTTCTTGCAACAGCTCCGGTATCAGGGGATACAACTGTAATGTCTGGATCTGAAATATCCATAATTTTCTTCAGTTCAACCAAAATCTGGTAAGAAGCATGAAGATTTTCCATGTGAAGAGTTGTAAAGCTATTTTCAATTTCCTTACAGTGAAGATCCAAAGTAATAATTCTCTCAACTCCAAGGTTTTCACACATACGTCCAAAAACTGCAGCTGTTAAAGCTTCTCTTGAGCTCTTTTTGTGCTGTCTTGCATACGGGTAAGTTGGAAGAATAAGAGTAACACCATCAGCTCCTGCAAGGTTGACAGCATTGATGATTGTAAACAGCATCATGATGTGGTCATTTAAGGTAAAGCTAACAGGTTCTGCATAGCCAGGCATTTTGATTGGAGAGCTATTGGTTACATCATAGATGATATAGACTTTGAGACCTCTTACTGGGTCAAGAATTTCAGATTTAACTTCTCCATTAAGGAATCTTGTGTATTTGACAGCAATGTCAAGATTTGGACACTGATATTCAGTAGGACACTTTCCGGAAGGAATTTTTTTACTTCCAAGGTCATCTATGAAGCTAACCTCTCTGAGAATCCTATCCTCAGGAATGTCATAACGACTAACTAGGTTCTTTGCTAGTTTGTTGTAGCGCTCTACGTAAAGCCTTCTAAGATGCTTTACAACCTTCCCTGCCAGGTACTCAGACCCTAAGCCGGTGATAATCCCCAGCTTGTGAGGCTTGATGATGCTCATAAACGCTCCTTGGAATTGGAAATGGGTTTTTCCATCTCCGCATCCTAATTTCATAGCCGGCCAAACCCATAAGTTGCAGAACTCTTATGCGAAGTCTTTTTCCTAAGACAGACCGCTACGCTGGCCACATTATAGGTTAAGGCCATTCAAAGATTCAACCCACCGCATTACACAATTTTTACAAAATTTTGCATGCTCTATTAATGGTAAGGTTCAGCCGTATTTGCCTTCCCAAAACCATCTTCTTTTCGTGGATACGTTGCAATATACCAATCACTTAGAGTATCAGAATCTTCACTATCAAGAATTCTAGCCATTGAACGCTTTGAAGTACTTTTGGTCGAATCAATTGCAGGGCCTTCCCACGTGCCATTCGAGATTGCCCACTGAACCCTTTGCTTTAAGGTATTGGTCCCAAAATACTCCTGCTCTTCCCTGTACTTGGAGTAGATTGCAACATCCATTATTTGAGAACCAGGAGACGGAGAAGAAGTCAAAACAAGTACGCCATTATCGTTTGGAAGCAGTTTTTCAGAGACACAAAAATAATTGGCTTTTGTGCTATCTTGATCATAATCTTCATCTACAAAGGCAACGACAACAAAATCCCCAGCGCTAATATCAATGTCCTGAAACACATACATGACATCATAATCATCGGGTATACCGCTATATAAGGCCATTCCTGCTAGATTCCCAGAAGTTAAAGCCATTAGCTCTACCCTATCAGGATTATCCTCCGTCCCTTTAGTTACAAACTCGTTTATAACCAGCTTTGGAAGGTTTGGATTGTAGCCCCAAACGTTCACCTCAAGCCCCGTCGTATTGCCGTAAAAATCCTGAACGCGCCCAGTAAGTTTTGCCTGAAGTCCGCCTTTCAAAGAAGAACTTAGAGTAACAAAAACGCTCTTTCCATCAGCCCTTGCAACCAGCGGACTAAAGCTTTTGCCGTAAACTTTAACCTGCTCATCAAAGTCCAACCTCACAATTGAACTTGCAATAGAACTCACAGCAAGCAACACCGGCGGCTTGTTATCCTTATCCAAAAACGCATTGACAAGCTGCAACTCTTCATCTGGTTGCGCGCAAGCCATAACCAAAGCCAAAACTAAAACCGATACCCCTAAAAGCACCAAGACAGGCAAAAGCCAACTTCTCTTTTTCTTTAAAATTTCTCCTTTTTTACTCTTCATATTAACCCTCTACTATTTAATACAAAAAAATGAACCATTTAATTTTAGATTTCTAAAAAATTCCAAAACTTTTTAAGTCTTTTGAAAGATTTTTAAAGATTGTAGAAAACCTCCTTATAGTTTAAGATGTCTTGGCTTATGGAAGAAAAGAGAACTAACACACTGACTTTTTATTGGAACGGGTCAGCGAATTTAGATAAATGCGATATTTGGATCTGGTGGAATGGCAACCCAGGAAAGGGCTATCCATTAAAAAAAGTTAGTTATGGAGCTTGTTTCACCATTGAAGTTCCAGAGCAAATTTCAAAGGTTGGTTTTATAGTAAGAACCAACTGTTCCACTCCTTGCCTTGGTTCTTGGGGTACTGCAGAAAAAGACTTTCCTTATGACAGATTTGCAACAATCACGGGCAAAGAAACAGTAATATACCTCAAAGCTGGAGATCCAAATCAATACAGAAGTAAGGACGCTGGAAAAACTTTAACGCCAATCAAGATTTTTACCTTTGCAGGAATTGACGACAAAAACCTTGTTAGCTACATCCTTGAACCAGCAAAGCAAATTACAGATTTATCCCAAATCAAAATAAAAGATAGCACTGGCAGACTACTTGAAGTAGAAGCCTGTTCCAGCTTGGGCAAAGTTGCCTCCTTTGGAACTATAAAAACCAAAGAAGAATTAGATATTTGTGGTCTTAATACAATTGAAATTGACGGATATGAAGAAAAAAAATTAATCCCAACCAAAGTTTTTGATAGTCCATGGTTTGTTGAAAATTATACCTACGATGGCACAGATTTAGGGGCAACCATTGAAAACAATAAAACCATCTTTAAAGTTTGGGCTCCAACAGCACAAAAAGTTTTACTAAAGCTTTTCCAGAACGGACAGGATGGTGAGGCTTTTAAAACAGTAGAAATGCAAAGAGAAGATAAGGGAATTTGGCAGGCTTCAACCAAAGAAGGACATGGTACGTACTACACTTATGAAGTTACAACGGTCCTTGGAACCAAGGAAGCTGTTGACCCTTATGCTAAAGCAGTTGGTGTTAACGGAAATAGGGCAATGGTGGTAGATTTAGAGACTACCAACCCAAAAAACTTCACTTCAGACCTTTTTCAGGACATTGTTACTTCTTATTCCAATGCAAGCATCTGGGAAGTTCATGTCAGAGATTTCTCCAGTAGAAACCCAAGTTCAAAGTATCCTGCAAAATATCTTGCCTTCACAGAGACCGGATTAAAAAATTCAAACGGATTTCCAACCGGAATTGACTATCTTAAAGAACTTGGGATTACCCATGTTCAGCTACAACCTGTTTTTGACTTTGAGACGGTAGATGAGAGCAAAGACAATGGTCAATTCAATTGGGGCTATGATCCTAAAAATTACAACGTTCCTGAAGGTAGCTATTCAACAGATCCATTTCATGGAGAAGTACGAATAAAAGAGCTTAAAAGTGCAATTCAAACTCTTCATGAGAACAAAATTGGCGTGGTTATGGATGTGGTCTACAATCATACCTACGGAACGGATACTTCTTTCAATAGAATTGTCCCCTATTACTACTACCGATACGCTCCAAATGGCTCAGACTCAAATGGAAGTGGTTGTGGAAACGAAACCGCTTCCAACAGAAAAATGTTCAGAAAATTCATGCTAGATAGCCTAACCTATTGGGCAACTGAATATCACTTTGACGGCTTTAGATTTGACCTCATGGCAAATCATGACCTTCAGACAATGCAAGAAATTGAGAAGGCTCTTCACAAGATTAATCCAAACTGCCTAATCTACGGGGAAGGCTGGGCCGGAGGAACTTGTGCCTACGATTATTCCAAGCTTGCAAACCAAAGCAACATGCACAAAATCACCGCCTCAAAAGGGGCTGCTGGCTCTATTGCCATCTTTAACGACGCAACCAGAGACGGCCTGAAAGGAGAAGTTTTTAATGCTAATTCAAAAGGCTACATCAACGGCAATGCAAACCGAGAAAATGCTAACAAAGTAGCCTTTGGAATTAAAGGTGGTTACGGAACAGCCGGCATCTATTGGTCCGTCAAGCACGGCATGGTAGTCAACTACATGAGTGCTCACGACAACAACACCCTCTGGGACAAACTAAAACTTTCCAATCCACGCTCCTCTGAAGTGGACTTAATAAAAATGAATAAACTTGGGATTGCAATCCTAATGATTTCAAAAGGTATGCCTTTCATGCTTGCCGGCGAAGAAATACTTAAGAGCAAAAACGGCGACTCCAATAGCTATATTTCCGGCGACCAAGTCAACAGTCTAGACTGGGAAAGCCTAAAACCCAGCTCAAAAGAAACGGAAATGTTTGCCTGGTACAAAGGCCTAATCCAAATGCGAAACAATGTCCCAAATCTCTGGAATACCGATATTTCTTGCATTATACTTGACAATCAGGCTATTGAAGTCACCTATAAGAGCCATGGAGAAATTGTAGGTTTTGCCGTAGTTAACCCAAATCTCCATTCCTTCTTTAGTCCCCTTCCAGCTGGCAATTGGAAGATTCTTTTGGACGGTGAACAAATTAATCCAGACAAGGCTGAGATTAAGGAAAGAGTCTGGGTTCCAGCACAAGGCGTAATTTTACAAATAAAACATTAGTAAATCCCCAATTTGTATGGTAAAATTTTTCTCGCGCGGATTCTATAAATATAGAGAGAATTTTACACGCGACAAAGGTGGAGGACAAAAATGAAAAAATTATCAATTGCTCTACTTGCTCTAGTTGTGCTTTTAGTAAGCTGCACTACAGCAAAAGTAAATGTTGAGCCTGTTGCTGCTCCAGAAACAGTCACCGTTGGCTGGTATGACGGAAGCAAACTTCTTAAGGAAGAACAGGTAGTAATTGGATCCAAACTTACTTCATGGACACCAGAGAAAGAAGATTCAACCTTCATGGCTTGGTACTCAGAAGCATCAAAGACCGTTCTCTTTGATTTTGAGACAGTCATTACTGAAGACACAGACCTCTTTGCTGGTTTCAAGGGCGGTTTCGTAGAAGATACCAATACTTGGTGCCTCATTGGTTCCGGTGCAGGAACTCTCAAAGGTTCAAACTGGAGCGAGTCAGCTGATGTTGAAGAAAACTTCAAACTCACAAAAGATGCAACTGCTGGCACAAACCTCTTCAAGATTGAAAACGTTGTTCTTTATGAAGGCGATGCTTTCCAGATTCGTGTAATGGGAACTTGGACAGCTCAGCATGGTGTTGGCTATCTTGATGGCTACACAGTACTTGCTGAAGCAGATGGCGACATTGTTGGTGAAGTCCTTGTTGATGGCGAACGCTGGTTCTATGCAAACGGTGGTTTTGGCGAACAGGCAACTGGCTGGAACGCAAACGTAGCAAAGAGCGGTATCTACAACATCACTCTTGAGACAAACCCAGGCTCAAGTGCTTACGACAAGATTTACATGGAAAGAATTGGCGATGCTCCAGAGATTTCCATTACTAACGACATGTACGTTGTTGGAACACCATTTGATTGGAGTGCAACAGAAGCAGGTCAGATGACAACTGATGCTATCAGAGAAGATTTCTCTTTGACAATTAACATCACAGAAGACAACTACGCAGACTGGGCACTTGATCCAGACGCTAAAATGTGCGCAGCAATCAAGGTTCTCAACAATGTTAACGGAACCTGGTACGGCGTAAGTGAAGAAGACTTTGGTGCAACAAGCTGGACTCTTACTCCTGCTGGTGCAGACAACCTCCTTATCAAAGCTGGTCAGTACAATGTTACCTATAATGCAACAGAAAACATAGCTACAGTTACAGCTTCAGAAAAGGGCTATTTCCTTGCTGGCGTTGTAAATGGTGCTGATTTCTGGAACTGCAAGTCCGGTATTACTCTTGAAGCAACAGCTGATCCTAACACCTTTGTTTGCTACTACACCTTCACAGAAGCTGACACAGCTTCTTGGATTGCAGAAGCTGGCAAGAAGGGAGCTTTCAAGGTTGTTTCTGGCTTCAGCGGATGCGATGCAGAACTTTGGTTTGGAACTCAGGAAAATGGCGACAACTACATGGTTGACGACTATGGTCTTTATGAAATCACTCTTCACCTCAACGAGGATGGAACTGGTTATGTAACAGCTCAGAAGCTTGAGGGTCTCTTCCTTGTTGGAACTCTCAAAGACGGAGACACTTGGAGAGCTGAAGCACAGTTCAAGATGGACGGAAATTCTGTCGTTTATACCTTTGAAGCTAAGGATAGCAACACCTGGTGCGCCCCTGATTTTGCAGCAGTCAAGATTATTGATGTTGATGCAGCAGGAAACACAACCTGGTATGGCGACCCAAGCGGAAACAACGTCATGATTCCTGCAGCTGGCACCTACACAATTACTCTTGCTGACGGTGTTGTCACAGTTAAGTAATTATCCTAAAACGAGGTATTTATGAAAAAACTACTAGTTTTTGTTTTGCTTATTGCTTTAACACTGAGCTGTGTTTTTGCAGGTGGCGATAGCGAAGACAAGAGTTCTGAAACTGCAACCCAGACAACAGAGCGTACAAAATACGTGCTCACCGTCTGGGGAGCACAGGATGACCAGACCCTCTTGAAAGAGCTTTGCAACGCCTACGCAGAAGCCCACCCAGAAAACGACTACAAATTCCTATACGGCGTCCAGGCTGAAACCGATGCTGCGGACAAGGTCCTCAATGACCCTGAATCAGGTCCAGATGTATTCTCATTTGCTAGTGACCAGATTAACAAGCTCATCCAGGCTGGAGCTCTTGCTCGTGTTGGCGGAACAGCTCTTGAGGAGCTTAAGGCTAACAACAGTGCTGGAAGCGTAGATGCTGTCACAGTTTCAATCAACGGAGAAGAGCAGGTTTATGCTTATCCTTGCACTGGCGATAACACCTACTTCCTTTGCTATGACAAGTCACAGCTTTCAGAAGAAGATGTTAAGAGCCTTGATAAAATCATTGCTGTTGCAGCTGAAAAGGGAAAACAGGTTGCCTTCAGACTTTATGACGATGGTTGGTATTTAAGCTCTTTCTTCTTTGCTAACCCTAATCTAAAGTACGAAGTAGCTTATTCAGACGATCTCACAGAGACATCGGTTTCTATCAACTATGATAGTGCAGATGGCTTGGAGGTGATGAAG
>CAVCYP010000016.1:8016-36163 GCA_963606545.1 Sphaerochaetaceae bacterium | reverse complement strand
TAATGCAAGAAAACTGCGAATTAGCCAGAGAAGAGGGTGAAGCCAAAGGCAGAGCTGAAGCTGAGGCCAAAGCCAAGGAGAAAGAAGCTCAAATTGTCAAAAACATGCACTCAATGGACATCTCACTTGAAAAGATAACCAAATGCACGGGCTTAACCTCTGAAGAGGTGAATAAAATCCTCTCTGCAAAATAATCCAGCAATTGAAACTTAAACTCGGCCTATAAAATGAGCTCCCCGCTTAGCACCAGGCTTAAAGCAGGGAGCTTAAGGTTAGATACTCAATAAGAACTCATTCGACAACCTTGACCTTGCGATAGCATGCACTACATTTGCTTCCTTTTTTCATTTTTTGTATATGTTGCTTTGCTACTGCTAAATTCAACAAAAATAGCTGCATCTTTATGAGGGTCATCTACTGTGCTAGTCCAGTAATTGCCATTAGTCCATGTTGTTTCAAGATTGGTGAAATTAGCCTTCAAGCTATACACAAGAGCAAGTACTAAAACAAGTTAATTTTTTGGATCTTAAACTTTATCCCCTCTGGTCTCGTGGAGGATGCGGCGGACTTCTGGGTCTGTAAAGAGCATGTCTACTTCTTCAGAGGTAAGTCCAACGTATTCATGGCAGAGGTAGTGAATCCAAGTTTCATCGGCTGGAGATTTCAGGATGTGGCGACGACAGTAGTAATCGGGCTGGATTGGAAGAGGTTCGGTGTCCTTGTAAAGTGGGACTTTGTAGTCGTAAACGGCTATTTTGAGGTCTTCGCGGGGGATTCCTTTGTCCATGATGATGCTGGCAAGCTTGTTGACGGTGTTGCCGGTGTCAAAGATATCGTCTACAAGAAGGACTTTGTCGCCAGCGCGCAAATATTCTGGGGAATAGGTCCAGCCGTCTACTTGGACGCGGGTTTGGTCGCGCAAAACGGTGTAGGAACGAGCCACAACTGCGGCGTAAAGTACGGGTCTTCTATGCTCTTTGAGACAAATCATCTTGAAGTATTCAGAGAAGACGTTGGCCATGTAAACGCCGCCGCGGAGGGAGACGTAAATGACATCTGGAATAAAGCCGTCTTCTTTATGCATCTTATAGGCGAGTTTAAGAGCACTATCTCTAATAACGTCGTGTGGAATAAAGTCTTTCATTCCGGTCCCCCTCTTTTGAGCCAAATGGCCCGTTGTATTTAAATTCAGCTAATCAAAGCTGAGTCAGAATTTCTGGGCCATTCTCAGTGATGGCAACTGTATGCTCAAAATGAGCTGACGGTTTGTGGTCTGCAGTGATAACCGTCCAGCCGTCTGGCATATCAATGATATTCTTGTTTCCTAGATTAATCATTGGCTCAATTGCAATTACCATGCCTTCCTTGATTCTTGGGTTTGGCATATAGCGGCAAACATAGTTTGGAATTTCGGGGTCTTCATGAACATGAAGTCCAACGCCGTGGCCACAATACTCACGGACAACGCCAAAACCATTTTTGTCTGCATGTTCAAAAACTGCTGCACCAATGTCTTGAATTCTTGCGTGAGGATTATCAAGAACACTAATTCCTCTGTATAGACATTCGCGGGTCACCTTAACCAGTTTTTCAACTTCAGGTGAAACTTTTCCAACAATATAGGTTCTTGCACTGTCAGAAAAATAACCGTTTAGATTAATTCCAAGGTCAATACTAACAATATCCCCTTCTTGAATTATCTTTTTCTTTTTAGGAATGCCATGAATAATCTCTTCATTTACACTTACGCAAGCACTGCCAGGGAAACCTTCAAAATTCAAAAAAGCAGGCTTTCCACCATGTTTAATAATAAAATCATGGGCCATCTTATCAATGTCCATTGTAGACATTCCAGGAAGGACCTTCCCTTCAAAAGAATCTAAAAGCTGACATAATAGATGACAAGACTCTCTAATTCCTGCAATTTGTTCATTTGTCTTCAGGAGAATCATGCAAATACCTCACAACCGTGTCCAAAAGGCCATTGATGAATCTATAGTTGACTTCAGTGCTGTATTCTTGGGAAAGCTTAACAGCTTCGTCAATGACAATACTAGAATGTATGTCCTTGCAGTACAAAAGAGTATAGATGCTAAGTCTTAGGATGTTTCTATCTACTAAACTAATATTTTCAATACTTCTTTTTGATGAAAATCTATTAATAATCTCATCTATCTCATCCAGATGTTGAAGAACTCCATTAATCATAAGTGAAGCATAAAGAGTTACTTCTGACTCTAAATTTTCTTCTTCCTCCTTTGTATAACCGGCAAAACCATGGGAATAAGGAAGAGGATAATCATGGATTTTATTGTTAAAATCTAAAGAATACAGAGTCTGAACTGCTATTGCACGAGCTAGATGCCTTGATTTCATTAATGCCACCTACTTTAAGTATTTAATTGAAGCATCTTCCTTAAGATCTGCAATTAAAGAAAGATAAGCTTCTTGGAAAGTTGTGTTAATGTTCTGAGAATAAAGATACTCATAAATGTAGTCTCTAACAGTAGTTGAGTCGGTTGGATAAATCTTATCATCAAGACCCAAAATCTTAGTATCATTATGAACAGAAACTTTAACAATATGATAACCTGCAAGGCTTTCAATGACTTCACTTATATCACCAGCTTTGAGTTCAAAAACTTTATCAAAGAAGTTTTCACCCATGTAAGCCATTGAATCTGTATCAGTAATCTGAAGCCAGCCAATCTCACCTGCAGAATCCTTTGATCCATCATCTTCTGAATACTCTACAACCGCTTGCTCAAAAGTAATCTTACCAGCTTTAATCTGATTATAAATTTCAGTTGCTTTTGCAAAAGCTGCTTCTTTATCTTCTGCACTTTCACCAAACTGGATATAAATATGAGCAAGTTTTACATTCTCTTCACTAATGAAGGAAGATTTATTCTTTTTGTAGAAAGATTCAATCTCACTTGTAGTAGGCTCAGCAACATTTTCAAACATATCTGCTTTTACAGTATAAACATAAGACTGAAGTAGATACTGGTTTGCAATATATTCCTTATATTCATCTAAGGTGAGTCCTTGCTGAGACTGCAAGAGAGAATCAAATTCATCGTCTGTAAGAGTATAACCAAGTTGGGTTTCAATACTGGACTTCTGAGAAGCCAGCAGCTGATTTTTCTGATCATCTGTTAAAGTGTAGCCATCTCTTTCAAGGCCCTGCTTGAAGAGTTCATCAGAAATGAGTGCATCAAGAACAGTTGCAGCATCAAAAGTTGTACCATAAGCCTCACTATATCTTGTAACAGCATCATCAAGTTGTTGCTGAGTGATTACAGTGTTTTTTATTAAATTGATTCTTACAATTGGAGTTGAAATAGAATCACTGAAAACTGGTGTAGCACAAAGGAAAGCTACCATAAGTATAAAAACGGTTACTAAAGTCTTTTTCATTACTTTAACTCCTTAATTCCGCTCTACATGAAGTCTCTTGCCAACAGCAAAAGCCATATCAGCATTTTTTAAAACATCTGAAAGCTTAAGATACATTCCCTCGCTTTCCATTATATTCATTAAATTTTGTAAGACTCTGTTTTTTCTTAGACAATTAGAACTAATAAAACAACTGCATCTCTTGCCAGAAATTGTACCTGCAGCTTTCAAAAAAACAGAAACTAATGAAGGGACTTTTTTGGAAAATAAACCCTCTGCCTGAGAAATGACCACAACATAGTCAAAGGCAGAAATGCGCTTTCCCTGCTCAAGCGACATATCAAAGATCTCAACAATATGCTCCCCAGATGAAGAAATACCCTTAGCCATGCCTTCAGCAAGGCTCTTTAATTTCGCACTACCAGCGTTAGTTCCGCCGTAAAGGACACAAATTCTCATAAGACCTCTTTATGAAAATGGGCCGCCTTTATCAAGCGGCCTCAATTTCAAGCAAAATTAATTAATTTTCTGTGGATTCCGTAGTAGTAGCAGCTGCTGTAGCTTTTTGTGTGCTAAGAATAGAATCATCAGATGACTTATTAACGAAAGCTACGAGAATTGCAAGAACAATAAAAGCAGCCAACAAATAAGCAGTAATCTTGTTAATAACATGATTGGATCTGCCACCAAATGCTGTGTCACTATTGCCACCAAAAATTCCACCAAGTCCACTGTTATCTTCACTCTGAATTGAAACAAGGAAGATCAAAAGAAGACTAACAATAACAAAAAGTACTAAAAGAATGATACTTAAAGCTGTCATATACTACCTACTCCGTTTTTGTTCAATCAACGCAATTGATGATAGGGAGGAACTGCTCTAAAGTCAGTGATGCCCCACCAACAAGTGCTCCATCTATATGCTCACAAGACATAAGCTCACGAACATTAGCTGGTTTTACTGAACCACCATACTGTATTATCTGATTTTCTGCAACTGCCTTTCCAAATTTCTTCTCAATTAAACTTCTAATAAAAGCATGTGCAGCATTAGCATCAGCAGGGGTTGCTGTCTTACCAGTTCCAATAGCCCAAACTGGTTCATAAGCTATTGTAACATGTTTCATCTGTTCTTCAGACACGCCTTCAAGACCAACATTTACCTGGGCAGAAAGGACTTCTTCAAGCTTGCCAGCTTCTCTTTCTTCAAGAGTTTCGCCAACACAAAGATCTACTTCCATGCCGTTAGCAAGAGCAAACAAAACCTTCTTGTTAATAAACTCGTTAGTCTCTCCGTAATACTGTCTTCTTTCGCTATGACCAATGATAACTGCATTTACACCAATATCCTTGAGCATTGCACAAGAAATCTCACCAGTGTAAGCACCCTTCTCATGATCATTGACATTCTGAGCAGAAACAATAATGTTACTTCCCTTAACAGCCTCAACAACAGCTGGAAGACATACATAAGTTGGTGCAATCATGACCTTAACTTTTGCATCTTTTGTTGCCTTAGCAAGTTCACCAGCATACTTAGCGGCCTCACTTGGCACCATATTCATCTTCCAGTTTCCAGCAATATATAAACTTCTCATCTTAAACTCCAAACTTATTTCTCAAGTGCCTTAATTCCAGGAAGTTCTTTTCCTTCAAGGAATTCCAAAGAAGCACCACCACCAGTTGAAACGTGGCTAATCTTATCTGCAAGACCAAACTTATTAACAGCAGCAACAGAATCACCACCACCAACAACAGTTGTAGCAGAGGAAGCTGCAAGTGCCTTAGCAACAGCTTCAGTGCCCTTAGCAAAGGAAGCAAACTCAAAGACACCCATTGGTCCGTTCCAAACGACAGACTTTGCATCTTTAAGTGCATCAACAATGATAGCTGTAGTCTTAGGACCAATATCCATACCCATAAGGTCATCTGGAATATCAACGCCATCAATCAAAACTGGCTCTGCATCCTCAGCAAATGCACTTGCGCAAACGTGGTCGCAAGGAAGCACTACCTTAACCCCCTTCTTCTCTGCTGCAGAGAGGAAGCTCTTAGCTGTCTCAAGGAAGTCATCCTCTACCAAAGACTTACCAATCTTATAGCCCTGAACTTTAAGGAACGTGTAAGCCATACCACCACCAATAACAATGGTGTCACAAGTCTTAACCAAAGACTCCAAAACCGATATTTTAGAAGAAACTTTTGAACCACCAATGATAGCTACAAAAGGCTTCTCTGGATTCTCAAGAAGAGGAGCCATGAATTTGACTTCCTTCTCAATTAGGAAACCAGCATAGGAAGGCAGATAATGTGCAACACCTTCTGTGGAAGCATGAGCTCTATGAGCTGTTCCAAAGGCATCATTAACATAAAGGTCACCAAAAGCAGCAAGAGCTTTTGCAAATTCTGGGTTGTTAGCCTCTTCATCTGGGTAGAATCTGCAGTTCTCAAGCAAAAGAACTTCGCCAGCCTTAAGAGCCTTAACTTCTTTCTCTACTTCTGGTCCAATAACATCAGAAGCAACCTTAACAGGCTTGCCAAGAAGTTCTTCAAACTTCTTTCCAACAGGAGCCATTGAGAAATCAGGATTCTTCTTTCCCTTTGGTCTTCCAAAGTGGCTCATGACAACCAAGGAAGTTCCTGGCTGTTCAAGGATATAATTAATAGTAGGAAGTGCAGCAATAATTCTTGTTGCGTCTGTTACCTTACCATCTTTTACAGGTACGTTAAAATCAACTCTGATAAGAACTCTTTTATTTGCGAGATTTGCTTCTCTAATAGTATTTAGGACCATAAATGTGCTCCGTTATCTGCTTAAAAAAAATAAAATTAGGCCTACCAAATGGCAGGCCTATAAACTAACGAATTAACCGTTGACCTTCTTCATATGAGCAATGAGGTCAAGAACCTTGTTGGAATAACCAATTTCGTTATCATACCAAGAAACAACCTTGACGAAAGTATCTGTAAGAGCAATACCAGCCTTTGCATCAAAGATAGAAGTTCTTGTGTCACCAAGGAAATCTGAAGAAACAACAGCATCTTCTGTGTAGCCAAGGATACCCTTGAGCTCGCCTTCAGAAGCTTTCTTCATAGCTGCACAAATCTCTGCATAAGTTGCAGGCTTTGCAAGGTTAACTGTGAGGTCAACAACAGAAACATCAAGAGTAGGAACTCTCATGGACATACCAGTGAGCTTACCATTGAGGGAAGGAATAACCTTACCAACAGCCTTTGCAGCACCAGTTGAGGAAGGAATGATGTTACCAGAAGCAGCACGTCCACCTCTCCAATCCTTCAAGGAAGGACCATCAACTGTCTTCTGTGTAGCAGTTGTTGAGTGAACTGTTGTCATAAGACCATCTGTAATACCAAAGTTATCATTGAGAACCTTAGCAATAGGAGCAAGACAGTTTGTTGTGCATGAAGCGTTAGAAACAAACTGAGTTCCCTTGACGTAGCTATTTTCGTTAACACCGCAAACGAACATTGGAGTGTCGTCCTTAGAAGGAGCAGACATAACAACGTACTTAGCACCAGCATTGATATGAGCCTGTGCCTTCTCCTTTGTAAGGAAGAGACCTGTTGACTCAACAACATACTCTGCACCAACTTCATCCCACTTAAGCTCGTTAGGATCCTTGCAAGCTGTTACACGAATCTCTTTACCATTGACGATAAGGAGAGACTTCTCCATGTCGCACTCGATTGTGCCATCAAACTGACCATGCATTGTGTCATACTTAAGCATGTAGCCCAAGTAGTCAACTGGACAAAGGTCGTTAATTCCAACAATCTCAATGTCGTTTCTGTTCATTGCAGCGCGGAAAACAAAACGTCCAATTCTACCAAAACCGTTAATACCAACTTTTATCATATGAAAAATCCTCCATATCGATTTGACATCACAAATAATAATGAAAATGAACCTAAAGCGTCAATAAAAACGCAAAAATACTGCATAGGAGTTATAAAAAAAGTGAATAACAAAAATTTTGCGAAATCTAAACTTTACTACTCTACTCGTCTGAGCCTATTTGTGTATTCCACAAAGAGTTAAAATCCAAATTGAACCCACGTAATAAACTTAGCATAAATGCACTTGAAGCTTTGTGAATATCTCTTGGAACCATTTGTCCATCAGTAACAAACAAAAGTGGTATTTTTTTGCTATGGCAAATAGACAAAATATTACCAATAGTTGAAGTCTCATCTGCTTTTGTTACAATAACCGAGCAAATTCCATAGCCTTTGAACTGCTCAAATACCTGATCCAGGTCTACACGTTTCATTGAAGCACTGACCGTCAAGTAGCATTTAAGATTCTTCCTATCTGGTACATTGAGCATGGTACGCATCTTTACATTCAATTCAGTATCTCTTGGACTTCTACCAATGGTATCCACCAAAACCAGCTCTGAATCCTGGGTCTTTTCCAAAGCCTCAAAGAAACCAGCTTCATCATCTGCCCTATAAACCGGAACATCAAGGGCTTTACCAAAGCTCTCAATCTGCTCGTAGGCACCAACTCTGAACGAATCCATAGTGATGATACTAACTTTTTTCCTAATCTCCACCGGCGGAACAGTGCCATAAATTGCAGCAATTTTAGCAATAGTTGTAGTCTTTCCTACCCCAGTTGGTCCCACCAAAACAAAGATTCTTGGTGGATGAAGCTGGCTATTATGGTCAATCTCAACAGAACCAACAACTCTATCCACAACCAAAAGTTCAAACTCTTCCTTAGACGGAACAGCAGGAAGCGCCATCTCTAACTGCTCCCTTAAGTCCTTTAGAATCCAATCGATAAAATCACTAGAGAAATCGTTTTCATACAACAAGTTAGAGGCATGCTTTAATAGCTGTTCAGCTTCTACCCTAGCGCGCTTTAGCCTCTCTTCTGAGCTGCCCACTTCCTTAACTGCAGGTTCAGGCACCACTGTAGCTTCACTCTGGCTTGCAACCGGTTCTGCCGGCTTTACCTCTTCAGCTTTCTGAACTTCCCCCGGGTCTACTTCATCCCGATATTTCCCAGAAACTGGGTCTGGAGTTTTAGCCTCCTGCTCAAAGCGTTTAATATCCGCCTCATCTTCTGAGCTAGTTTCAGCAGTCTTCTTTACCTTAATTTCCTCTACAGGTTTTGCAACTGGTGCTGGTTCTTCCTCAGCCATAAAGCAAGTCAATTCACAATGCTTTTTCTTACTAATTCCAAGAAAACCTTTAACGACAACATCTTTTCTGCTATGAACCCTAAGTTTGTCACCAAACTGGTCTCTAGCCTTACGAACGGCTTCTTCATAAGTTGGAGCAACAATAGTAATGTATTTCATAAAGTCCTCCAGAAAAAGACATTTTTAAAAAGCATAGCACTAATTCACCCAACTGCGCAATTACAAGAATGAATATGGATCCAAAGAAATACCATCTTGCTCAATTTTAAAGAAAATTGTTGGGCTTAGAAGATTTGTTGTGCCATCAGCAAAATAGCCAAGGACATCGCCTTGAGAAACTCGGTCTGTAGTATTGACGCACAGGTCAGCTAAGTAGTTATAGCTGGTAGTATAACCGTTTGCGTGAAGAATTTTGACAAAGGCAGAACCGTTTTCGTTAAAGCCCCGGTCAATTACAGTGCCGGCTTCAGCTGCGCAGACAGGTGTACCAGTTTCTGCTTGCATAAGGATTCCGTCAAGTTGAACGGCGTTGTTGCCAAGTGGGTTTGGAACCTTCTGATTGTAAAGCCCAACCGTCACGGCACTGGAAGAAGGCAAGACAAAATTCAGTTCTTCCTGAGCACTGAGCGTGCCAGTCTCCTGAACCGATTGCTGCGGAATAAACAGCTTCTGACCCGGCTCAACCACATCACTTCTTAAGCCATTAACATCGCTAAGGGCTTTCCAACCAAGACTTAAATTAAGTTGCTGAATGATGGAAGAAAGAGTATCCCCCTCTTTAACAGTGTACATGGTGCCGTCTCTATCTGGAATTGATAGCGTTGAACCAATCCACAAGGAAGTGGTGTTACGAATTTGGTTAACTGAAATGATTGTCTCACGGCTTAAACCAAACTTCTGAGCAATAGAATCAAGAGAATCGCCTTCCTCTATGATGTAATCTGTGTACTTAACAATATCCCGCGAACTTGAAGCCTGCTGACTCACACTTAAATTCTGCGCAATAACCGGCTTCTTGAGCTCCACCCCCTGATTTACAACGTTTTCTTGCCCTTCCTCTGTATTGCTATAATCCGATGCCGATAAATAATCCGTTGCGCTACTTTGACTCTGCTCTGATACCTTAGGAAGTGCATCATCTATATTCATTGAAACAGCTTCAGTTGTTTCAACTGAAGTTGTACTAGTGGCTTCAGACTCTTTGGTTGCAGCATCAGCGGTGGTAGCCTGCGTGCTTGTAGCTGGCTGCGTTTCTGGTTCAGCTTTTGAAGTCAAACCAACTATAGGCTTTGTACTAGGAGAACTTCCAGAAACCAGATCCTTGGTTTTTAGCATACTTGTATAAATTAAAACTGTGACAACACAAATGAGAACTCCCAATAGCCCAGCAATGAGTCCAACCTTCTTATTGGGGTCACGTCTTCTTGAGACACGGTTCTCTGTAATGTCATCGTAGCTTGATCTACCCGTAATTTCACCTCTGTACAATCAATCAATCTAATTATAATATCAAAGTCATGGGTTCTTCAACGAATAAAGGTAATATTTCTGGCTTGCTTTTTACCTTAAGCTGGATTTGCTTAACAATTATAGTCCTTTTAGTGGGCAGAATTATGCTGACAGACAAGGTAATATTTGGTCAGTATAACAATCCAAAAGTTGCCACAACTGTAATTGGTGGAACTATCTATGACAGAAATAACAGAATTTTGGCAATGGATGTCCCAAAGTATGACGTTTACGTTGACCCAAGTTACAGTGAGCTGGATGTACTAACCCAAGTCTTAAGTTTACACCTTAACATGACACCAGATGAAATATCTAACCAACTTGTGCAGAAGGAAGATAGTCTAATTCTTTTAAAGTCAGAGGTATCTGAAGAAACAGCCCAGTTACTTGCTGAAGATATAACAGAAAATTCACTTGAAGCGTATATTTATATTAAAAAGAGTTATTCTAGGACCTATCCAGCTCAGTTCCATGCTTCACAACTCATTAGTTTGGTTGAAGATACCTATAAGGAAACTCTTTTCCCGCAGGCGGAATTTAATACCAATACAACCTATGGCTCAGATATTGTTCTTACCATTGATTTGGACATTCAATATCTTTTGGACCTTGCAGTACAGAACATATATCAACTGCAAAATCCCCAGTACGTGGTTGCACAACTTGTAGATTTGACCAGCCAAGAAATTTTGGCAGTTTCTTACTACCCTTTTGCAGATTTAAACGAAGCCTCAAATCTAAAGGTTCAATCAACTTTGGTTGGTTCCTTTGATTACCAAGAAGTGAAGGTTTCCAATTTAAAGGCAACTCAAAAGGTACTTGAGCACAACAGTAAAACAGAACTTTCTCAAAATTTAGACAATTCTGTACTTTATACTGCTAACCAAAGTGTACTTTCACTAACAAAAAATATTGATGGAACCACCTCAACAATAGCTTTAATTGGTACTGATAGTCCAAAATATTTACTGTTCATTGGTTCTTATGGTGCTAAATATTACACCAATTCAACAATTTTAGATGATGCAATTGAGACTTTAATTGATGGACTTAATTCTCAGAACAAGCTTTAAGAATTTCTTCCTGATGAATTAACATTGGCTCTGTTGGATCATTTGTGCTGTGATTTTCTCCAGAAAGATGCAAAACTCCATGAATCAATAAACGTCTAAGCTCTTCCTCTGCTTCTACCTTAAAAGTCTGAGCGTTTGCTTTTAGAACTTCAGGACAAATAATCATGTCTCCAAGAACTCTGGACTCTTCACCAACAAAGAAAGGAGTTCCGTCTTCATCCTCATCTTCAGCAGCAAAACTTAAAATATCAGTACTGTCATCAATGTCTCTATATTCTTTATTAAGCTCATGAATATGATCTTCAGTTGCAAACGTGACAGAAAATTCAACACCAGAAAGTCCAACTTTATTTAAAACTTTTTCAAGATAAGAAAGAACAAATTCTTCTGGAGCAAACTTTTGGTATTCGTCATTGTCATAATAAACATCAATAATATTTTCCATAAATCAATCCTCGTCATCATCTGGATATTCAATACGTGAGTGGTATCTAGCAACAAGCGTTTTAACAAAAGAATCACCCAAAATTTTGATATCATTCATGGTAAGTCCGCTCTTATCAAGCTGTCCACGTTCAATCTTTCCCATAAAAATTGACTCAATAAGCTTAGAAAACTTACCCGCATTTGGTGTAACAGTTCTGGAAGCAGCTTCAATGCTATCGGCTAACATAACTATTGCACATTCAGGGAAATCAGGGATATCGGCATTGTAGGAGTAGTCAGAGGCTTTGACTTCTTCGCCTTTTGCGTTTTGGGAGGCAGCGCGGGCTTCCAAGGCTTCGTGGAAGAAGAATTGGATGACGTCATTGCCGTGGTGGTCTGAGACAATTTTTACAACTTCAATTGGAAGTGCAGCTTCTCTAGCCTTGTCAGCACCAACTTTAACGTGGCTTTTAATTACTGCTACGGAAAGACTTGGGCTAATATCGTCATGTTTGTTTACCCCACTTTGGTTTTCAACAAAGTATTCTGGATGTTCAATTTTTCCAATATCGTGGTAAAGACCACCAACACGAGCAAGAAGAGCATTTGCACCAATTGCCCTTGCTCCGGCATCTGCCAAGTCTGCAACGGCACGGCTGTGGCTATAAGTACCAGGGGCTGCCTGAGAAAGTCTTTCCAAAAGGGGACTACTGCCGTAAGCCAACTCATATAACCTGAAAATGGTTGGTAAATTGAAAATTTTTTCAACCAGTGGCATGAATACGGCAAGTAAAATATAGGCGATTGAAACATTAAAAAGAACGCCAATTAAAGTAACAAAAATATTTGAAACTGGAATACCTTCTATTAAAACAAACAAAATGCAAACTGCTGTACAAATAATACAGGAGAAGAACCACTGGTAAACCATATCAATTCTCTTATTGAAAAATCTAATAAGGAGAACACAGGCGGAACCACAAATTATGCAATAGAAGAAGGTCATTACTGTTGACGTTGGAAGGGTTGAAAAAACAAGGCCAAGAATGAAAACGGCAACAAAACCTAATCTCTTATGACCAGTTACCATTGTAATAAATAAAGGAAGGAAGAAAACTGGCAAATAAGAATCAGTAAACTCAATGTCTAGGAATTTTGAAACCATGATCAAGAAATAAGAGGTTGCAATTGAAATAACAAAGCCAATGGCAAACAAAATATGATATTCTCTGAAATGTAGGTCTTTTCTACCTAATAACATGCCAAAAATATAGTAGCCAGCAATAAGTCCCATGGTGTCAAATAGAATCCATCCGGCAACCTCAATAAAAGTTAGTCCACCACTTTGAGTTACTAACAGATTAAGAACATCCATTTGATCAGAGGTTACTACCCTATTCTCTCCTATAAGAATATCCCCTTTATTTATAGAAATGATAACTGGCTCAACAGCATCTCTTGCTTCTTCACGTCTTCTTGAAGTTAAATCTTCATCATAAGAAATATTTGGTTCCACAATTGTAAAGATAAACTCTTCAGCAAGAAGAATTTGAGTTGAATCAAGGGATTGAGGCAATTCCAAAAGGCTTTGTGAAATATAAGAGGCAACAGTATCTGTGGTGAGAACAACATCAGAATTTAAATTAAGGATTCTTTCATAGGAAACTGTTCCAGTATTTGTTATCTGGTTACTCATTGTAATTGTATCATAACCGTCACTTTTAACTTTCTCAATTTCCGAATCTTCAAATAATCCCTTATCACTTATATCTTTAATAACATCATAGGCAATTGCAAAGATTTCAGAATCTGCTAAGGCCATAAGTTTTTGTGCTAAAGTTGGACCAAGTACGCTTGCGGCAGTTGTCAAATCCCCATTACTTATAGCGTTACGTGCTTTATCAACCTTATCAACCAGTTTAAGACTCTTGGTTGGCGAGTAGGAAAAGATAGGCAAAATAGAACTACTAGCTTGGCTTTTCAAAAGTTCAGTCTGTTTAGTATCAATTAAATCAATTGAACTTTTAGCATAAACATTAGTATCTGAAATCTGACCAACCTCATAGTTATCTAAAATTGATTCATAGCCTAAACTTGTAGTAGATTTGACCATAACAGGCAAAGCCACTGAGAATAGAATCATAATTATAAGACAAATAAGTCGTGTCTTTATATAATCATTAGGAGTATCAATTTTGCTCTTTTTCATAGGCATCAATTATCCTTTGGACAATACGAGATCTAACAGTATCCTTTGCATTAAACATCAAAAACTGTATTCCTTCAACGTCTCTTAACACATCTCTTGCGTGAACAAGTCCGCTAGCACCTGCATTAGGAAGGTCAATCTGCGTAACATCTCCAGTTATTATAGCACAGGAATTCTCACCAATCCTAGTAAGAAACATCTTCATCTGGGCACGGGTCGTATTCTGCGCCTCATCCAAAATAATGCACGCATTATGAATACTTCTACCCCGCATATACGCAAGTGGTGCAATTTCAATAGCCCCACTTTCCTCAAGTCGCTTGATAGTTGCCGGCGCAATCATTGCCTCCATGCTATCGTAAAGTGGTTTAAGATATGGATTTAACTTCTGTGACAAATCCCCCGGCAGAAAGCCTAAACTCTCCCCCGCCTCCACCACCGGCCGCGTCAAAATTATCTTTTGCTTGTGGCCCGATAACAATTGGCCCAAACAATAAGCAACCGCCAAAAACGTTTTGCCTGTACCGGCAGGACCAATGGCAAAAGTTATTTGGCTAGTTTCCATGGCCTTAATATACATCTCCTGATTAAGACTCTTTGGAAAAACAGTCTTATTTAAAACTTGAATAAAATTTCTCTTTTGAGGCTTTGAATCCTCATTGTTCTTAGCATCAACACTAGCAGTCAACTCCAAAGCTTTGAGCTCCATTAAAATTTCAGGTTCCGTGATGTCATCTGTAATTGAAGCTAAAGTAACAAGCCTTGGAATAAGACCATTAAACCTTTCAAGAGAAAGCTCAGGATTTTTTGAGGAATCGCAAATACAGTCAAGTCTATTTCCTCTAAGAAATAAGAGACAATCTAAAACTTTTTCAAGATAGGGAATATTGCTATCATTTGGACCGCAAACCGCCCTCATTGCATTAGTATCGTCAAAGACATAACTTGATGTCATTTACTCCTCCTTGTTCCGGTCAATGGTTTTTTCAACCTTAAGTTCTGGAATTGCGTTCCATTTTACATAGAACTTATAAACCGGAGACCAAACTAGTTTACCTTCTTTATTAGCTGAAAGCTTTCCTTCAGCACTAAAGCAGGCGTCCCAGTCTCTCATGTAGTGAATAAGTTCAATATTATAGGAACTTAGATTAAAGCCTGTGGACTTTCTTCCATTTCCAAAGAAATCAAAGGATTTAATCAAATCAGCAATCATTGAGTTAAAATTAAACTTGTCATTTTCAAAATATCTGTAAAAACTCTTGTTACTGCTATTGACGCTAATCTTTAAAGACAAAAATTCAGCAATTTCAAAAGCCAACTGTAGATTAACAGAAAATGAAGTATTATAAGGATTTATAAAGTTATAAACAAAGGCAAAATCAACAGAAAGCTCAGCGCCAATTCTATTTTTCCAGAAATAAACCGGCTGCATATCGTTGTCTAAATTTAATTTTAGAATATCCAAATCTAACTTACCATCAGTGCCCTTGTAAGAAAGAGAAAAGGTGCCCAGGGATTTGAGCCAGTTGTTTTCAACCGAATGAGTTACAGAAAAATTTAAACCAGATGGCTCAAATTTACCCTTAAAACTAGAATTTTCACTTATAGTCAATTTTCCAGATAACAGTTTAATAGAAGCGCTCTGCGTCAACGAATAAGGTTTCCAAATATCCTTACCTGTAAGAGCTGTAAAAGCATAAGTATTTTTTAAAGTAAAAGAAAAATAATTATTTGAGTAGCCAAAAGATAAATTACCTGTATCTTTTTCAAGTTTATCATTCTTCTCTGAGAAACTTAAATCTATACTTGCAGTAAAGCCACTTTGTTTAAACGCCACACTTGGCTTTACACTTTGAGTTACAGGTTTAAACGTTCCAAGAAGCCCAAAAGTGAAGCTTCCTAGACTTTTACTGAACTGAAGGCTATGTTCTGTTACATCACTCTTTTCCCACTTACCCCAATCTTTTGTCTGAGTAAAGGTTGTTCCAACTTCTTTTGTATTAAGAGAATAAACTTTATTGGACAGTTTATAAGTCAAGCCCAAAAATGGAACTTTAAGTACCAAATTAGAAGTAACACTAAAATTATTAATTTTAGTTAGATTTTTTTCAGAACTGAGGTTTTCCGCACTAAAAGAATATTGAGGCTTTAAAGTTTCGCTGAAAGAAAACCAAGAATCTATAGTTTTACCTTCTGCATAGAAGGTTCCAGAGGTATTTGAATAAAAACTTGAAGGTTCTAGTTCAGCTTTATATTTATTTTCCAAACTCTCGCTTAGCGAATAACCCAATTTAATTGAACCGTCAGTACTGCTCTTAGTAGTAGTCTGCTTTTTGGTTTCAATTGTATAAGGTTTAAGTTTCAAATTAGCCTTTGCAGCAGACTCTTCAACTGAAGTTTCCTCTGCAGTTTCCTCTGCGGTCTCTTCCTTAGCAGCTTTCTGCTTGGCTTTAAAAGTATGAGACCAACTGGCATCTGAACTAAACGACAAGTTAGGAAGGGAGGCGCTACTAACCTCTGGAGTGTAAATATACTTTCCGTCCTCCAGCTTAGAGTCTAGATTAAAATTAATCTCAGCCTTAACGGAACTTAGATTAAAGTTAAAAATGCCAAGTTTATACTTAACATTTCCACTTGCACTCCAAGTATAATTTTTTGCAGTTGAATAAGTTGTAGGAAAATCCTGATCTGCACCAAAGACAGCATCCAGACCAAAAACTGTATTTCTATTAAGGTAATCTTGCTTAACTGCATAGTCACTTAAAATAGGCAAGCTCAAAGCCACAGAACCAGATTTAAACTTAAATTGAAGACCTAAATTGAAGTAATAGCGCGATTTTTTTGCATATTCACTGGTTTCTGAGGGATTGTAAGCAAATAAACCAGTAGAATTAATTTTCAATTTTCCATCTAGCAAACTATTACTTGTATCATATCCAAGTGAGAGCCCCAAATTAGAGTAAGCATCACCAAAAACTGCAAAATAACTGTTGGTCTTTCTTGCCCACGTCTCAAGTGCGCCCAAATCCTCCCCTTCTTCCACCTTTCTATAATAAAGGCCATCTCTAATCTTCTCAGACGAGTCCCCGTCATCCAAAAGCGACAAAAGCGAAGCCGAATAGTCCGATATTTCTGGGTCAGTATCTTTATTAGAAGAAGAACTTGAAGAGGAATTAGAGCTTGTAACTCCAATCCCACTATAAACACCATATAACTCCGTAGTAGTGTTTATAAAAGCGCCCTTGTCACTTGCCATACCAATTGCAGGATTAAATGCAAGAGTTGTTCCAGGATAGAAGAAAATAGGAAAATAGAAGATTGGAACTCTTCCAAGTTTAATAACGGCATTATCAACAAAAACATCAGACCCAGCAAAGGAGATTTTTGATGCGCTAATACTCCAATAAGGGTCCTCCTCAACTGTGGCAATCTTTCCCTTATTAAAGAAAATGATGTTTTCATCTCCATCATAAGAGACCGTCTCACCAGAAGCGTAAAGACTTACAGTAGTTCCTTTTGCATTCTTGCGTTCTGTATAACTTACCCCGCTAAAAACAACAACATCTAAGTTAGACCAATCAAAAATTACACTTTTGCCGCTAAAAGACCTTGCTCCCTGCTCTGAGTCTTCCAAGGAAACATTTCCAGAGGCTTCAATCCTCTTTTCATCAAGTTCAACAACAACTTTGTTAGCGGTAAGCGTTTTTTTGGAAGAATTAGAAATCTCAAAAGAAATTACAACATTGCCACTTAGCACAAAAACATCATCCAGAGAGTAAGCAGTGTCTGCATTTTCAATTGAAATGTGAGTTGTGTTTTTATCTACTTCAACTACCTCAGTTGAATCAGTAGCTGTTGAATCAGCAGCAAAGGCATTAAAAACCAAGAGAAAAAGTAGAAGTAGAACAAGTCCCAAGGACTTTTTAAATCTCATCATTCGTTTAAAATCTGCTTAAGATAATAACCTGTATAGGACGCTTTGCAAAGTGAAACCTCTTCAGGAGTTCCCTGTGCCACAATATGGCCACCACCATCGCCCCCTTCAGGACCAAGATCAATAATATAGTCAGCCAGTTTAATGACATCTAAATTGTGTTCAATCATAACCACCGTATTGCCATTGTCTACTAACCTATTAACAACCTCCATTAGCTTTTTGATATCAGCAAAATGAAGGCCGGTGGTAGGTTCATCCAAAACGTAGAACGTTTTTCCTGTGCCAATTTTGCTCAATTCAAGAGAAAGTTTGATTCTTTGAGCTTCTCCACCACTTAAAGTAAGAGCACTCTGACCAAGTTTAATATAGCCAAGACCAACGCTTTCCAGCGTTTGAAGTTTTCTCTTAATTGTAGGCACAGACTGGAAAAACTCCAAGGCTTCACTTACAGTCATCTCAAGAACATCGTTTATATTTTTGCCTTTGTAGGTAACCGCCAGCGTTTCTTGGTTGAAGCGTTTCCCGCGGCAAACGTCACAAGTAACATAGACATCTGGCAGGAAGTTCATCTCAATCTTTAGCGTTCCGTCGCCGTGACAGTGCTCACATCTACCTCCGGCCACGTTGAAGGAAAAGCGCCCGCTCTTATAACCGCGGGCCCTACTTTCAGGAAGCTGGGCAAAAAGATCCCTAATTGCGCCCCAAACTTCAACATAGGTTGCGGGGTTGGATCTTGGAGTCTTTCCAATTGGACTTTGGTCAATGTGAATCAGTTTATCAATGTTCTCAACCCCTTCAAGACGCCTGTAACCATCATAAACTTCAGGTTTTCTGTTAAAAATATTCTTCAAGGCAGGAGTGAGAATTTGATTTAATAAAGTACTCTTTCCTGAACCGGAAACGCCAGTTAGCACAATGAGTTTTCCAAGTGGAAAATCAAAATCCACGTCATGAAGATTATTCTTGGTGGCTCCAATTACTCTAAGATGCTGGCCATTTCCCGGTCTTCTTAAGAAAGGAACCGGAATTGTTATCTTCTTGGATAAGAATTGACCTGTAATACTATTTGGATTTTTTTCAATCTCCTCAGGAGTACCTTGAGCTATGACATAACCGCCCTGCGTACCGGCTCCAGGGCCCATATCCACAACGTAATCGGCCTCACGTATTGTGGACTCGTCGTGTTCGACTACAAGTACGGTGTTGCCTAGGTCGCGCAAGTTTTTCAGAGTGTCAATGAGCTTTTGGTTGTCACGTTGATGTAGGCCAATTGATGGCTCGTCAAGCACATAGAGGACGCCACTGAGCGCTGAACCAATTTGTGTTGCAAGTCTAATTCGCTGCGCTTCACCCCCACTTAAGGTGCCTGCACTGCGGTTTAAAGTTAAGTATTCAAGTCCTACGTTTTTGAGAAACTGAAGCCTAGATTTTATTTCTTTAAGTATTTGCGCTCCAATCTGTTGCTCGGTTTCAGTCAAGTTAAGAGAAAGAAAGAAATCATAGCTGTCTTTTGCACTTAAAGCGGTAACCTGGTTTATATTTCTTCCACCAACATAAACACTTAAAGCCTCAGGTTTAAGACGCTCGCCATGACACTGTGGACAAATAATCTCTGTCTGAAAGGAGGTAATCCAAACTTTAATTGCAGGGCTAAAGGTTTCAACATAACGGCGCTTGAGGTCATTTATAACACCATGCCACCTTTGGTTCATATCCATTGAGCCGTTTTTGTTCTCGTAACGCACGTTGTAATACTTAGAAGAGCCGTAAAGCACAGCATTAAGCTGCTCCTCTGTAAGATCCTTAAATGGCGTATTAGAATCAAAGCCCATAGTCTTTGCAAAAGCATCGAACTTAGCTCTATTGTAGGTCTGTCCGCTACCAATACAAGCAATAGCGCCTTGGGCAAAACTTCTTGTCTTATCAGGAATTATCTTATCCACATCATAGATAGTCTTAAAGCCAAGCCCGTTACACTCCGGACACGCACCAAACGGATTATTAAACGAGAAAAGCCGCGGCTGAATCTCACCAACTGAAATTCCACAATGCGGGCAGCTGTTCTGCTCAGAGTACATCTCAATGCTCTCGTCCCCATCCTTAGCGGCGCTCATTACCTCCACAAGGCCATTAGTCATCTCAGTTGATTTTTCAATGGAATCCGACAATCTGAGCCTAGAATCTTTGCTCAAAATAAGCCTATCCACCACAAGACTAATATTATGCTTAACCTGCTTATCTAGCACGATATTTTCTTCCAGCAAATGCATTTGTCCATCAACCCGCACCCGCTGAAAGCCAGCTTTTCTTGCATCCTCAAAGACCTTTTTATACTCGCCCTTACGCCCCAGCGCAACCGGAGCCAGAATCATAAGTCTAGCCCCCTCGCCCCACTTATCAAAAATAGCGCTAATAATCTGATCCACGCTCATGCGGCTAATCTCACGCCCACACTGCGGACAATGCACCTTACCCACGCGAGCCCAAAGCAGACGATAGTAATCGTAAATCTCCGTGATAGTGCCCACCGTAGAACGCGGATTGCGCCCAGTAGTCTTCTGCTCAATTGCAATAGCCGGACTTAACCCTTCAATCAGCTCCACCTCCGGCTTATCCAACCGCCCCAGAAATTGCCTTGCGTACGAACTAAGCGACTCCACGTAACGCCTCTGCCCCTCCGCAAAGATGGTATCAAAGGCCAGCGAGCTCTTACCGCTACCCGATAACCCCGATATCACAATGAGTTTATTCTTTTCTAAATCTAGATTTACATTTTTTAGATTGTGCTCACATGCACCACGAATAACCAATCTATCTTTCATGCTTTTTAATACTCTAATACAGCTTTAAGAAGCTCAGCTTTGGCAAATTTTGCCTCAACCTGCTTAAAAATTTCACCATTTTTATACAAATAGACTTTATTGCCAATGCCAGCAACAGCAAGATCTGCGCCCTTTGCCTCACCAGGACCATTGACCTGACAGCCCATAATTGCAACGGTCACATCTTTTCCTGTTGCTAGGAGGTCAGCTTCAACCTCTTTCAAAAAACCTTGACTATCAAAGCTCTTTCTTCCACACATTGGACAGGAAATAATCTTAACTCCACCCTTTCTCAGGCCCAGAGTTCTTAAAAGTTCAACCCCGGCATAAACTTCATTTTCAATAGAACCGGTAATTGAATATCTAAGAGTGGCTCCAACATTTTGTGTCAGCAGTCTGCCAAGGGTCCAAGTTGAACGTACACAAGAAGATACTACACCTCCAGCCTCAGTTACGCCCAAATGAAGCGGATAATCGCTGCTTTGACTGAATTTAACCGCCGCTTTATAACTGGTCTCTGGATCAGAGGCCTTTAAGGATATGACAGTATTATAAAAGCCTAAATTCTCAAACCAAGAAATATACTCCAGTGCTGTATCCACCATTAAATCTTCCATTGGTTTATTGTCATCATTTTTTGGAAGAGAACCACTGTTAAGGCCAATTCTAATGGCAATGCCAGCATCCTTGGCCTTTTTTACAATCTCTTCTGTCTTCCATCTGGCACCAATATTCCCCGGATTGATTCTGATTTTGGCAACATTGCAGTCAATTGCATCCATTGCGTTACGCCAGTCAAAATGAATATCCGCTACAACCGGCATTGGACAGAGTTTCACAACCTTACAAAGCGCGTCGTGCTCTTTAAGGTTGGGATAGGAAAAGCGGATAATGTCACAGCCCATGCCCTTTAGAACGTGCATACGAGCTTCAAAGCCCTCTTCCAGCTGAGAAAGAGGAATATCATACATAGTTTGTACTGCAATTGGGGCAGTTCCACCTAGAGTTATATTGCCAACTTGAACTGTTTTTGTCATGCCCTAACAATATCACTTATAAGAGCAAAAAAAAAGCTATGCCAAGTGCTAAATAGATTAGCATCAGCATAGCTTTTTCTAAAGCTTTTACAAGAAATTAAAGAGCGTAGGTTGCGCCTGCGTAGAACTTGTAAGAGATGTTGGATGTGCTGTAGTTGTCGCCACTCTTAGCATCTTCAACATCTGCGTTTGTGTTAACAAAATGCCAACCAAACTTACCACCAGCGTTGATAGAAAGCTTCTTGTCAATAGCATAAGAAACACCAGCTTCAGCACCAAGACCAATAGCTGCGTTTGTCTCTGCATCTTCATTAGAAGAAAGCTTACCAATAAGCATGTCAAGGCCACCACCAACATAAGCAGAAAGCTGCTTGTTCAGCTCAATGTTGTAAATAGCACCAGCAAAAACTGTGAAGTTAATTGGTGTGTTCTCATCTTCAGAGGTGTTGGAGTTAGTACCAAGCTTTTTGACTGTAATTGTTGTCTTTGCCTTACCCATTGTGTTAATACCAGCTTCAGCCTTAAGAGAAACATCTTCGCTTACACCATACTCAAAAGTGAAAGCACCGTAGAAACCACTGTGCAAAACATTTGTTGAATTACCTGACAAATCACCCTTACCAGAAGAAGTAACAGAATCTGCACCAAAACCAAGCTGAGCACCAACTTTCATGTCAGCCTTCTTTGCTGCAAATACAGAACCTACAGCAAGAACCAAAACCAAAGCAATAACTAAAACTTTCTTGTTCATTTTTTTCTCCTTAAAAAAGTTTATCTACCTATATACCCAATTCACAGGTGTTTGTGCCATAGACAAGGAAGTAAGCGCGGGACAGTGCTCTGTTGCACGGCCCAAGCGAAACAACGCAGTACACGGTACAAAGACCAAGAATTTACTGGAGGCACTCTGGAAGAGTTCCTCTATTTTCCATAATTTTACGCTTCTGACTATCCAGAATCTTCTTACACATTCTAATAGCGTTTGGCGTAACTTCCACCAGCTCATCGTCCTTGATAAAGCGCATTGCATGCTCAAGCGTCATCTTCATCACAGGAGTCAAAGACACCGCTTCATCATGCCCCGAAGCCCTAAGATTTGTCAACTTCTTTGTCCTAGTTGGATTGAGAAGAAGATCGCCTTCCCTATTGCGCTCACCAACAACCTCGCCCTCGTAGACTGGGTCGCCCGGAACAATAAAGAAACGGCCTCTATCCTCCAGCTCCCAAATACCGTAGGCAACCGCCACACCAGCTCTATCGCAAACCAGCGAGCCCGATGCTCTATCCGGGAAATCCCCCTTATACGGCTCATAGCCCTTCAGAGAGCTATTCATGATGCCATAACCACGAGTATCGGTTAAAAACTCATCTCTGTAGCCAATAAGCCCGCGTGAAGGAATTGAGAATTCCATCTTTACTCTTGAGTTTTCAAGGTAGTTGATGTTGTTCATAGTAGCCTTTCTCTTGGCTAGCTTTTCCATGACAGTACCGCTGTACTCCTCCGGACAATCAATGAGAAGGTATTCAACCGGCTCTGTCTTATGGCCCTTTTCATCGGTCTTGAAGATGATACGAGGACGGCCAACGCAAAGCTCAAAGCCTTCACGGCGCATTTGCTCAACAATGATTGCCATCTGGAACTCACCACGGCCTTTAACGGTGAAGGAATCGTCAGCGTTCTTTTCAACTTGAATTGAAACGTTTCTAAGAGCTTCCTTACAAAGTCTGTCCCAAATTTTAGCAGAGGTAAGTTGCTTTCCCTCCTTTCCAGCAAGAGGTGAAATATTCTTGCTAAACAGCATAGAAACGGTTGGCTCATCCACCTTAATTCTATCAAGTGGCTTTGCGTAATCCTTGTTACAAATGGTATCTCCAATAGAGACATTTTCAATTCCAGAAAGAACTACAATATCACCAGGTTCAACCAACTGAGCTTCTTTAAATTTAGGTCCATCATAGAGTTGCAGTCTTGTGACTCTAAGTGGGACATGCTGACCTTTCTCGTTAATACAAACCAAAGAATCGTTTACAGTAGCACTTCCGTTGATGATTTTACCTACAGCCAAACGACCAAGATAATCGTCATAGGAAAGATCGCTAACCAGCATCTGGAAAGGCTCTTCGTTGTCGTACATTGGTGCTGGAATGTAATCTACAACAGCATCCAAAAGTGGGAAAATGTTCTTAGCTTCTGGATCATTGAGCTTATCTGAAAGAATACCGGCTCTGCCGTTGGCATAGAAAACAGGAACCTCAAGAACGCTTTCATCATTCTTGAGCTCTAATAGCAGGTCATAAACTTCATTGAGAACTTCTTCTGGTCTTGCATCCTGTCTATCGATTTTGTTGATTACCACAATAACCGATAGGTTTTTCTCTAGGGCTTTTTGTAATACAAATCGGGTTTGCGGAAGTGGACCTTCAGCTGCGTCTACAAGCAGGATGACGCCGTCTACCATTGAAAGTCCGCGTTCCACCTCGCCGCCAAAATCAGCGTGGCCCGGAGTATCAATGATGTTAATCTTCACGCCTCTCCAGCGAATTGCGCAGTTCTTTGCGTTAATTGTGATGCCTCGCTCTCTTTCAATGGCACCGCTATCCATAATTCTGTCTTGATTGCCCTTGGATTCAATTCCACTTTGGCGGAAAAGTGCATCTACAAGGGTTGTTTTACCATGGTCAACGTGCGCTATAATTGCAATGTTTCTAATCTTATCGTTTTTCGTAATCATACTTTTTCCACACAAACGTTTAACATACTATAATTAGGCTTTTTTATTCAATAGAGTCAATGGCGAAAATCTTTATACCCTTCCTATTAGTTGAACTAGCCCAGTTTCTAGCACATCTATTCTGATGTTACGTAGCAAAAACGTAATTTTTTTAATTTTTGCTAAGTTTTTCGTAGCAAAAATAAAATTTTTTTCAATTTTGCTACGAAAGTCTTAGAACTCAGGCCCATCATTTACAAGCATTGCCGCTACTAGTCAAGTTGAAACAAGCTTAACTTACAAATTTATCTTATGCAAATTTTGCACAAACTGCTAATGCCGGAAAAACCTATCAGTATAAATTCTATTCCCTAGCTGCAATTATCGCTGTAGGCTACTGCATTAATTCCGGCAGAGCAACCCAGTTTAATCAGTTCATTTATCATTATCTAAAGCATCAGAACGCAAATAATACGTTGCCCTTCCCGTTCCAAAACGTTTAATTTCTCCACGCGCAATAAGTTCCCGCAAAGAGGCTTCCACAGAAGACCTGCTGAGCGTTGGACAAATGTTCATAAGCTCTGTCTTAGTAAACTTGCCAATTCTTGTCTCAATTGAAGACTTAACAATATCCAAAACACTAGCTTTCACAAGCAAGTTTCCATCTTCACTTGGTTTGCTCAGAGCCTCAATTCGCAATTCAAATTCTCTATAACACGCAAGAATAACCCCCAGCATGTACTTAATAAAAGGCGTAGGATTACTCTTTTCTTCCTGCCAGTTTTGAGAGGCCTCTTGAAGAGCAGCATAATAAGCATCTTTTGTCTTCTCAATGTGCTTTTCTATGGAGATGAACCTTCCCACAACATACCCAGACTGATACAAAAGTAGCAAAGTTAGCAATCTGCTCATTCTTCCATTTCCGTCATTAAATGGGTGTATGCACAAGAAATCTGTTATAAAAACGGGAATAATCAACAGAGGATCAACCTTGTTTTCGCTTAATGCTTTACGAAATGCATTACAACAAGCCGCAATACTTGGCTCAGTTTCAAAAGGAGCAACGGGCGTAAACCTAATAAAACTTGACCCATCCGCCCTTCTCTCTTCTATGTAATTTTGAGTTATCTTATATTTTCCCCCCAAAGAGGTATCGGTATACTGCATCAAGTTTCTATGCAACTGAAGAATATAACTACTTTGCAACGGGATATAAGCATAGCTCTCATGAATTGTATTCAAGACATCTCTATATCCTGCAATCTCTTTTTCATCCCGATTTTTAGGAGTAGTTCTCTGTCTCATTAACGCATTAATGCGATTAGAAGTAGTCACAATTCCTTCAATTCTATTTGAAGACTCGGTACTCTGTATCTTTGCAATCTCTATGAGTCTATCCAGTTCAACAGGTTTCTGCCTTAAGAATAATTCTTGCTTTCCCTTATATTCATGAATGAGATTTGTGTAATTTACAATCTCTGTATCCCATAACTTACTTGCAAGAAAATTGTAATCAAACTCTCTCATGGCCGACCTCATTTTCGCTTGATACTAAATTTTACGCTTTATTTTTTCAATTTTCAAGCGATTATTAAAAAAAGCCCTCTGTCTTGCATTGAAGGCAGAGGGCTTTGAATGTTAAATAGTTGGATTAATTGAAAGCGCGGATAGGACGTACATTGTAACTACAGTATTTCCAACGTCCATTCGTCTGAACGTTGTTACCTTTCAAGTTTATCCATACATTAGATTCACTCTGTTCAGAGCTAGAACAGTAATAATTACTGCCAAAGGAACCTAATTGTTTTTTAGCTAAATTAGAAATCATAAGGTTTAATTCATCTTTACTTGGTAGGAACCAGTCCTCATACAAAACATTGTTGACGGTAATACTGTAATCAGCACATTTTTTGGCCGCATAATCGCCTTTGTCTGAACCAGTGGAAGCTATATATGCAGAACTTCCCATTTTTGAAACAAGAGTTTCTGTATTGGATTTTCCAGTGCCTATACCAGTTTCTGTGCCAACTACTTCATTTGCAACCGAATCACTTGCTCTGTAATAGCCAAATGGATAAGTGCTACTTAAATCTGAAGGAGCAGCTTCAAGGAAGCGCCAGCCACAGTCCGAAGATGTAAGACCGTCAGGATTGGTCTTAGTAGCTCCGTTTTCATCTGTGTACTTTTCATTGTTATCTGCATCACAGTCGTAGAAAACGTAGCCACCGGTAGGACCTGTGCTCCAGCTACCACAGTACTTACATTTGTAATTTTCATAAGTATGCGCGCTATAATCCTTCTGGATAGCCGCTGTTTTAGTTTGTCCGCAAACTGTACAGGTAAAGGTTTTTTCTCCATCTTCTACACAGGTTGCAACTTTAGTCACCTTGCCACTATCCCAAGTGTGTTCTGCGTAGTCACTTGTTTTAGTTGTGTGTGTACAGGTTGCATCGTGCCAGTGATGCCAAGAATCACTACTCCATGTACTACTGAAAGAATGGTTGTTTTCCCCAGAAATTTTTTCTGTCTTTGACTGATTGCCACATATCGTACAAGTATAGGTTTTTACACCATCCTGTGCACAGGTAGCTTCAGTTGTTACCTCTCCATCATTCCAGACATGCGCAGCCATAGAATCTTTTTCAGAACACATTGCATTTATGCACTCATGCCAGTGCCAAGTTTCATTAGAGGTCCAAGCCTCCTCAAAAACATGGTCTGTCTTTGGTAATTCAATTAAATAAGATCTTGTACATTTTGTACATCCCATGCGCTTATTTCCTGTTTTTGTGCAGGTTGGTTCAGAAATCACTTCTTCAAGTTCTAAAGTATGCGCCTCTTTTTCAGTTGTATCACCACAGACAGAACACACCTGGTAATGTCCGGTTTTATCACAAGATTCACTTGTATATTCATATTTGTGTCCGGTTGCCGGAATCTCTTGCTCTTCTACATAATGACAGAATTGGCATTCACGAGTCTGTTTTCCTACTGTTGTACAGTTAGCCTCAGTTACAGTAGCCCATCCGCTAAATTTATGCTCTTCAGGGGTAGGATATTTTCCGCCACAGACAGAACACTTATACCAGTGAGAAGTTCCATCATGGTCATAAACTCCACTATTGTTATGTCCAGTGGCAGGTATCTCTGTATAACCATCTTTGAAGCCACATTTTGTACATTCCGTGTATGCTTTCCAGCCAATTTCTGTACAGGTTGCCCCCTTAGCTTCTACGGCTTTCAGGACATGGTCTACTGCTGGAATTTTTACTTCTTTTGTTGCGTTGCAAACGGAACATTTATAAGTTATTGTACCACCGGTTGAGCAGTTTACCTCAGAGCTAGAAGTTACTTGCCAAGTATGATTGACAGTATCCTTACAGACTGTGAAGGCTCTGACTGGACGGATATTCCAACAGCTTGTTTTTGTGCTTGCATTATCCTGATTAGTGTTAGAAATAGAAAAATTTTGAAAGTATACGGTAAGATATGATCTTTCAGTACTTGACCAGTAACTCAGGTTTTGGAAATTTCCTAAACCATTCAATTTCAAATTTGCATGCATCAACTTAAGTTCTTTTATGCTAGGCAGGAACCAGTCATTGTCAGCAGCAGAGGTCAGAGCACTGCAAGAATAGTTATAACAAAGCTTTGCTGCATATTCTGTAGTCGTTGAGTCTGATTTTTCTTCCTCATAAGCCGCATTTTTCATTGCACTGACCAACGCAATTGTGTTGGAATAACCGGTTCCAATGGCTTCATTATTTACCTCCACGACCTGAGTATTTACACCATCCTTTCTGTAATAACCAAAAGGAACAGATTTTGTACTAGAGTTAGAAGGAGCGGCCTC
>CAVCYP010000016.1:0-7938 GCA_963606545.1 Sphaerochaetaceae bacterium | reverse complement strand
TTCATTGTTATCTGCATCACAGTCGTAGAAGACATAGCCACCAGAAGGACCTAGTCCCCATTGGTTACAGACAGTACATTTGAAGTTAACATAATTGTGGGAAGCCTTAATGGTCTCAGTTTTAGTCGTACCACACACTGAACAGGTATAAGTTTTTTTCCCATCCTCTGTACAGGTAGCTGGTGTTGTGACAACTCCAGCATCCCAAGTATGAATTTTTGTTTTAGGAATGGACTCTGTTTTTTTAGCTTTACAGACTGAGCAGGTAAACTCTTTAGTTCCTTCTTTTGAACAGGTTGCTTCTGTTATGCTGGTTTCTTCATAGGTGTGTGGAATAATAGGACTACCTTGAGAAGTAC
Source organism: Sphaerochaetaceae bacterium (assembly GCA_963606545.1). Taxonomy (GTDB): domain Bacteria; phylum Spirochaetota; class Spirochaetia; order Sphaerochaetales; family Sphaerochaetaceae; genus UBA9732. The sequence continues at coordinate 7,579 of CAVCYP010000016.1, read as the reverse complement.
TGCATCTTGTACATCTCTGATAGTGACCCTCAGTACCATTGTCAACCCAATCATCGCCATAATTATGGCCATAAGCATTTACATTCTTTGTTCCAACATAATCACAATAATAACATCTGAACGTCTCTACTCCAGGGCTAGTACAAGTGGTAGTATTGCTAGTACTGTGTAATGAATGTGGAGTTATCTCACTCTTTTCTGTACAGCCCTCTCTTGTGCAAACCTTCCAATGACCAGATTCATCATAAGCATTAGGGTAATAAGGAAACGTATGGCCAAGAGCAGCCCTTTCAGAGTATGTTGTTGAGAAATCACAACGAGAACAGGTTTTATAGCTATACCAGCCCACTTCTGTGCAGGTTGATGCTTTAGCTTCATGTTCCACATAATCATGGCCAAGGGATGAAATTTCAGCATACGTTGTGTATTTACAACCTGTACGCTTACAGGTTACATAGGAATTCCAACCTATTTCTGTACAGGTTGGAGCTTTAGCTTCATGATTCTCATAATCATGGCCAAGAGCAGGCTTTTCTACTAAAGTTGTGTACTTACAGCCTTCACGTTTGCAAGTTTTATAGGCATCCCAGCCTACTTCTGTGCAGGTTGGCATTTTTGCTGCAACATTCTGCAGGTCATGGCCTAAGGCTTTTCCATTTGCAAAGGTTTCTGTTAATGTTTCCTTACAAACGCTACAGTACTTGTAATAGACTGCAGCTTCTTCACAGGTTGCAGCACTCTTCAGATATTTAGCATCAACAATTTCTTGAGAAGTATGTCCCTTTGCTGGGTCATCTACGGTTGTGCTATAACCACATGCGCAGGTTAAAGTCTTGGTTCCAGCCTTAGTACAGGTGGCAGTGGTTCCTGTCTCCTGAAGATTATGAGTAGTAGCATCCTTTGTGGCTGTACAGTTTTTGCACTTATAATAGTGACCAGTACTGTCTGTGTAGGACAACTGTGTGCTGTAGTCGTGCTCAAGTTCGTCAATAGCTTCTGTCTTTTCTTTTCCACAGACTGTACAAGAGTAAGTCATAACTCCTGCTTCTGTACAAGTAGGAGCCTTAGTCTGTACACCAGTACCCCAAGTATGAGAGGCTTTATCTGTTATTGAACCACCTACTGTATGCCAGTGTTCGTTGTCATCAGAAATCCAGTTGCCTTTTGCTGGGATAGTCTCTGTTTTGGTCTTACCACAGGTACAAGTATAAGTTTTTACACCAGTTTCAGTTGCTGTTGCTTCTGTTGTTACAGTACCTGTGCCCCAAGAATGCTCTGCTTTTGAGTTAATTTCTGTACATTTGGAATTGGAACATTTATGCCAGTGGTAGGTATCATCATAAGTCCAGAGCTCTTCAAAAGTATGGGTAGCCTTGAAAGCTTCCTTCTTTGTGCCCTTACAGACCTCACAAGTATAGGTTTTTACTCCATCTGAGGTGCAGGTTGCTGGTGTTGTAACTTCTCCAGCATTCCAGGTATGAGCTGTTACATCTTTTTTCTCTGTTGTATGTTCACAGGTTGCAGCGTGCCAATGATTGGTTCCGTCTGAAGTCCAAGTAGAAGCAAAGGTGTGCCCAGTTGCAGGATCAGCTTCAGTTTTTAACTCCTTATCACAAACTGAACAGTAAGTTGTTTTAATTCCTTTCTCTGTACAGGTGGCTGTGGTTTTAGTTGCTTCAGTATGTTTGGCTTCCTCTAATTTGGAAGTACAGCCTTCATTGGTACAGGTCTTCCAGTGGCTGGTGTCATTACTAGTGTAAGTGGAGCTGTAGGAGTGAGCGTTAGAATCTATCGGGATAGTTTGGACGTCTACCGCATCACACCTTGTGCACTTGGTTGTGGTGGAGCCGGCTGTGGTGCAGGTGGCCTTAATTGTAGTTGCCTTTCCGGTAAAATCGTGTCCAAGTTTATCAATTTTCTTATAGGTGCTATAGGTGCAGCCTTCACGGTCACAGGTGTCGTAGGCTTCATATCCATCTGCAGTACAGGTTGCAGCTTTGGCATTGTGGTGGGCCAAAACGTGTTTAAGTGGGGCTAGCTCATTGTAGGTTGTATAGGTACAGCCTTCATACTTACAGGTGTCGTAGGCATCCCAGCCTTTGGCTTCGCAGGTTGGAGCTTTGGCGTCATGATGTAGCTTGTCATGGCCATGAGCTGACTTTTCTGTGTAATTGGTTTTGTAATCACAGCGGGAGCACTGCTGGTAAGCGTCATAGCCTATTTCTGTACAGGTTGGCTCTTTTGCAGCGACCTCCTTCAGGTCATGCTGGCCTGGAGCCGGCTCTACTACTTTAGTTGTGTAATCACAGCCTATACGTACACAGGCTTCATAAGCTGCCCAGCCATCTGTTGTGCAGGTTACTGGCTGAGCTGCATACTGATGTATATCATGCTCAAGGGCTGGTCTTTTTGTGTAATTGGTTTTGTAATCACAACGGGAGCACTGCTGGTAAGCGTCATTGCCAGATTCTGTACAGGTTGGCTCTTTTGCTGCAACCTCCTGCAGGTCATGACCTAATGCAGGAAGGGTCTCTGCCTTCACTACTTGCTTACAGCTTGTACAAGTGTAAACTTTCTCACCTTCTGTGGTACAGGTGGCTTCTTTTCTAACAGTTCCTTCATCTAAAGTATGAACATGTTGAGGATCATCATTACAGGATACGATTAAAACTGTAATCAAGCACAAGGCAACAAATAAGCAAAGCCAAAGAGATTTCTTCATTCTGGGCTCCTTCCAATAAACTGTTCTTTGAGAACACAATGTTGAAATTCTACCCCCCCCGTTGCTATTGTCAATGCTTTTCTTTACCAAATCTAAACCGTGTAATCTCTGTGCAAAAATAGTTATACAAGGTACTGAAGGTTGTCTCTAAATCATCAAAATGAACAGTGCAATAAGGGTCTAGGTCTGTGGGTTGATTGTTTACAATAACAAGGTCTGCCCCACTACGTTTTGCAATAACTGGGAAGCTGGCGGCAGGCTGGACAACTAGTGAAGAGCCAAGCACCACACATAAATCGGTTTTGGAGAAATCGTGCCAGGCGTGGTTGAGGACGTCTTGGTTGAGGCTTTCTTCGTAAAAGATGATGTCCGGCTTGATGACGCCGTTGCATTTGGGGCAGTGTGGGACTTGGTCAGAGCGGACAATTGGCGCAATTTGCTCGTAAGTGTAGCTGGCGTGGCATTTTGTGCAGTGGTGGACTAGTGGGCTGCCGTGGACGTCAAAGACGTTATTACTTCCGGCGCGCTGGTGGAGCATGTCTATATTTTGGGTGTAGAGAGCTTTCAGGTAGCCTTCTTTTTCTAGTAGAGCTAAGCATTTGTGAACAATGCTGGGCTGATAGTCTTCAAGGTGGTACCAGACGTCTTTGGCCCATTTGTAGAAGATTTCTGGGTTCTTTCTAAAAAAGGTCAGGGAGATGATTTCTTCTACGTCCATGCCGTTCCAGGGGTCAGTGTAAACGCCGTGTGGGCCTCTAAAATCAGGTATATGGCTTAAGGTTGAGACGCCGGCGCCGGTGAAAACGGTCAAATATTTGCTGCTTTTAATTAGAGTTATGAATTTATCTAGGTCTGTCATAGGTTTATACTTGCTTTGGTTATATTGGGCTTGGCTTAAACTTGGCTACCCACGAAGGTATTGCCATTTAAGAACTTAAACTCAACGTTGACTAGGTCTCCGGGTTTTACAGAGCTGTCATTTACATTGAAAGCCACCATCTCCCCGTGCTCGTTACGACCCAGTAGCTGGTTTTTGTTGTCGCGTGAGACCTGAGTCACAAGAACCTTCTGAATGCCATTGGCCCTCTTTGCCTTTATTTTTGCGGCATTCTCAAGCTGCCAATCAATGAGTTTTTGTAGCCTCTCCTGCTTTTCTTTGTCAGAAAGCTGACCTTCCATGCTGGCAGCTCTTGTACCTTCGCGAGAGTTCCAGTAGTACATGTAGGCTTCAATGCAACCAACTGCTTCCATTGCAGAGATGGTTTCTTGGAATTCTTCTTCTGTCTCGGTTGGGAAACCCACCATTACATCTAAAGCAAAAGTCACCTCAGGAACTCTGTCTTTGATTTTCTGAATAAGGGCTAAATACTTCTCCCTAGTGTATTTACGATTCATCAATTGCAAAATTCTTGTGTTTCCACTTTGCATAGGAATATGAAGGTGTTTTGCCACCTTAGGCTCGTTTGCAATTACTTCTATAAGCTCATCAGAAAAATCCTTTGGATGTGGGCTTTCAAAGCGAATCCACTGAATATTGCCTTGACTCTTGTCGCATTCTCTGCAGATTTGTGTTAACAGCTCTGGGAAAGTTATGCTGTTATAATCATAAGAATTAACGTTTTGCCCAAGAAGGGTAATTTCTCTGACTCCAAGCTTATCAAGCTCCCTGACTTCTTGAAGAATTTCATCAATTGGTCTTGAAACTTCACGGCCTCTGACATAAGGAACAATGCAGTAGGAGCAAAAGTTATTGCAGCCATTCATAATTGGAACGTAGGAGGCAAATTCGCCTTCCTTGTGATAGGCCTTTGTGAAGTGATATTTTTCACTTTCAGATGGAGTACTACTAGCTTCAAAGAAAGTGTTAACAATGTCCAGAATCTTAAGTTTATCGTTATTTTTTACTACAAAGTCTATTTGTGGGGCATCTTTTTTAGCTTCCTCCTTGAGGCGGTCAGCCATGCAACCGGTAAGAACTAAAACAAGTTTCTCCCCTTTTTTTGCTTTTTCACTCTTTACATGAGTATAAGCACCAAGGCGTCCCCAAATGCGGTTTTCAGCACTTTTTCTAACAGAACAGGTATTGATAATTGCTAAATCAGCTTCCTCTGGAGTCTTTGCAGGTTCCCAAAGTTGTCCCTTGAGGGCACTTTCAATGGCATTGGATTCTGCCACATTCATCTGACAGCCATAGGTTTCAATTAAATATTTTTTCATGCATTAACTCCAATTCATGTGCATCTATGCCTTTAATATCGCAAGCCGCAATTACAGTATTTTCCATTAGCATAGCAATTGTCATTGGGCCAACCCCACCTGGAACCGGCGTGATAGCGCTAGTTTTAGGCTCAACTGCTTCAAAATCCACATCCCCTTTAAGCGTATAACCACTTTTTTTACTGCTATCAGGAACCCGATTCATGCCAACATCAATCACCACGGCACCCTCTTTGACCATGTCCGCCGTCACTACATTTGTATGTCCCACAGCTGAAATAAGTATGTCTGCGCGCTTCACATACGGCACAATATCGGGGGTGAGTGAATGACAAATTGTCACAGTAGCATTACGATCTTTTTGCATCAAAAGAGCCGCCATAGGCTTTCCAACAATATTACTTCTGCCCAAAATACAAACATCTTTACGGTCAGTTAAAATCTTGTAATGGTCTAAAAGTCTTAAAATTCCCTTTGGAGTACACGCTATGTGAGAGCGCTGTCCTAAAAGAAGCTTGCCAATATTCACTGGATGGAATCCATCAACATCCTTGATTGGATCAATTGCATTGATAATCCTAACTTCATTAATCTGAGGAGGAAGCGGAAGCTGAACCAGGATTCCATCAACGTTTTCATTGGTGTTAAGTTCTTGAACTGTCTTAAGTAATTCTTCTTCAGTCAGAGAATTATCAAAATTATAATCTAAATGCTCAATGCCAATTTGGTCACAAGCCTTTTTCTTCCCTTTTACATAAGTCTGGCTTGCAGGATTATCGCCCACAAGAACTACAGCAAGGCAAGGTTTTCTATTATATTTTTCTTTGAATGCACAAGCTAATCTTGAAGTTTGCTCATTAACAATTTGGCTGAGCTCTTTACCCGATAAAATCAATGTGTCACACCTCCAGGACCTCTTGGGCCTCAGGTATTATACAAGATTATTGTAATCTTATGAAGTTCTGTGTGTTTTTAGTTTATCAAGTTTCACAATCTTGTTAAAATGACTTAGTAAAATTATGAGGCGCACATGAAAAAACGTTTATTAATTATCGGGATATTATTAGTCTTTGCAGTTGGGCTGGCTTTTTGTAGTTCCACCTACTACGAGAGAGGCGACCAAGTTTTCTCAATCAGAGCAGGCGTTGACTTTCCGGCCTTCCTCTTTTTCTTTAACGATTCCAGCCGCAACCAGACCTTCTCAGATATCCACATGCAGAAGGTTGGCGGCATTGCTTCCATCTCCTATCAGGGCTTTTTGAGCGAATATTGGGCCATAGGTGGCGAATTAGGCTATCAATTCATCAATTCTCTCACGCCCTCGCTCTACACAAGCGTTCCAATTACCGCCAAGCTAACCTACATCCCCGTGCAAACTGGCAACTTTGACCTAGCTTTTTCCGCTAACTTGGGCTTTGCCTTCATCAAGTACGACACCGGCAAGTACTTTGCCCCCTACGCCAGCCTGACCGTCACCCCTTCCTTCTATATAACCGATAGCTGGGGCATTGGCCTTGAAAGTGGAATCATGGCTAGCACTGAATTTTATTTTAAAAACAGCTCTTATGATAAATATCAGCACAATTCGGCGCTTGGTCTGATTCCTCTTGCGGTGGTAGTTTCCTATAGACACTAAGGAGGTTAAAGATGAAAAAATCAATTTTATTTGCACTTATAATTGCTTTAGTTACAATACTTTGTTCCTGCAACATGGACGCTCAAGACGGCATCTATTCTGCCATAGCCTCCTCCACAAAAGAGTCAAACATTAAAGTTAAGTCCTATCTTGGCTGTTACGATAATTGCTACTATGTTCTAACCGATAGTGGGGTTGTCCGTTACGGCAACGGTTCTAATAACTTCAAAAATATAACTTTAGACAATGACATCATTGTTGAAGCTGCCCTTCTTGATGACGGCAGCATTCTAATTCATACCCACAATGGGGGTGCCATTAAAAAGTACGATTCAGATGGAACTTATGTACCAACTGCTGATTTTGATGGCTTTAAGACCACAAGACTTATGACCAACGGAATGATGCTTGGAACTTTAGGTGATGAAACAGGAATTTACGGTTCAAATTGTTCCCTAGTTGAAACAGTTTCTAACGTAAGAACAATCCTTGAAAGTGGCGACTATACTTTAATTGAAACAACTGATGGCCAAATAAAGATTTACGATAGCAAAAGCACAACTCCAGCTGCTATTTCAGCCGGTAAAGTTGGCGCTTTAAGTGGCTATGTAACAATTGGTTTTGAAGCCCTTGATTCCACTCACTTCTATATTTTAAAGGACAATGCAAAGGTTTATGCAATTGAAGGTGCAACTTTTGATTCTATTACAGAATTTGCAACCATCAAATATACTCTTGCCTCTGGTCCAAACTATTCTTTCCATTATGCCAAGGATGGTGTGAATTACTTAGTTTTTAAAGTCAGTGAAAACTTTGTAGAAATTAATCTTACCGATAAAACTGTTGGAACCAAAACCACTGGTTACGGTAGCATTAGACAGAATGAAGTGGTCAACATTCGCCCTCTTGAAGCTGAAGCCGGTAAATTCATTGTTGCCACCTTCTCCAACTACGTTTGGAAAATTGATCCAACCTCCACAGAGGACCCAGTTAATATTCTGTAA
>CAVCYP010000015.1:0-36268 GCA_963606545.1 Sphaerochaetaceae bacterium | reverse complement strand
TTAAGAGCCGCAATGCTCTTGTTCATCTTTTCTTCGCAATTGGAAAGTACTTGCTGCATTTTGAACTCCTACAAAGGGTGCACCTTAAGGGGTGCCAGAAATTGGCGCACAATAAAGTTGCGCAATAAAGTAAAGGCCGCCCCAAATAGAACGGCCTTTGATTATTTTTTAATTATGCACCAGCGAGGAAACGCTCGTAGCCAACAATTTCAACATCTGAGCCATGTTCTTTGTTGAACTTAGCAAAGAGCTGTTTGACTGAAAGGTTGTCATCATTGCTAATCTGGAAGATCTGATCCATCAAGCAAATTTCAGCATAATGCTTTGCAAGCTTACCTCTGACAATGCCCTGGAGAACCTTCTCTGGCTTGTCCATGTTAGCAACCTGAGCCTGGAAGATATCAAGCTGCTGATCCTCGTAATCTTTTGGAACGCAAGAATCGTTGAGATACATAGGAGCTGCTGCACAAACATGCATTGCTGTGTTGAAAGCAAGAGTCTTGAAATCTTCGTTTGCGAAGATTGCGCTGTCAGAAGCCTTAAACTGAACCAAAACACCAATGTTTCCATCAGCGTGGCTGTAACCCTGGACAAAGTTGTTAGCAGGAATGTCCAAAGCAACAAGCTTCTTAATCTTCATGTTCTCGTTAATTGTAGCAATGAGCTTCTTAACAAGGTCTTCCATATCTTCAGTTGGCTGTGTGTAACCCTTAGCAATAGCCAAGTTACAGACATCCTCACCAAGCTTTTTGAACTCTGCGTTACGAGCAACAAAGTCTGTCTCACAGGAAATGTCAACCATGACAGCCTTCTTGTCTGTAATAACGAAGGTAACTCTACCATTGTCTGTTGCACGGTCTACACGCTTCTCAACAGCAGCAAGTCCAACCTTCTTGAGGTATTCTTCAGCCTTGGCAAAGTCGCCATTGCTTGACTGGAGAGCCTTCTTGCAGTCCATGATACCAGCATGTGTCTGCTCACGGAGCTGTTTAATCATATCCATTGTAATTTCCATAGATTACTCCTCGTCCTTATCTTCTTTTTCTTCTTCTACTTCTTCCTCTGCTTCAGCGTCCTTATCAATTGGAGCGCCCTGAGCTTCAAGAGCTGCAGCTTCTTCTTCGTTTGCAGGGAGAGATTCAATAATCTGGATGCCAACTTCGTTGTCTGCATCAATTACTGCGTTTGCAATGATTTCAACAAAGAGGCTAATTGCTCTGATTGCATCGTCGTTGCCAGGGATTGGGTAGGTGATATCTGTAGGATCGCAGTTGGTATCAACAACAGCAACTACAGGGATGCCAAGGCGCTTTGCTTCTGCAACAGCAATGGCTTCTTTTCTTGTGTCAATAACAAAAATGATGCCAGGAAGCTCTGTCATGTCCTTGATACCACCAAGGTTCTTCTCAAGCTTTGTCTTCTGCTTTGTGAGAAGAGCAACTTCTTTCTTGGTAAGACTTTCAAATGTTCCATCAATAGACATTTTCTCAATCTTCTTAAGGGTTGCAATTGACTTCTTGATAGTTGAGAAGTTTGTAAGCATACCGCCGAGCCAACGATTGTTGACATAAGGCATTCCACAGCGCTTTGCTTCTGTTTCAATAGCCTGCTGTGCCTGCTTCTTTGTTCCTACGAACAAAACTGTTTTGTTGTTCTTGACCTGTGCGCGAACAGCTTCATATGCTTCAACAATGCATGCTGTTGTCTTCTGTAGGTCGATGATATGAATTCCATTTCTCTCTGAGAAAATGAAACTGGCCATCTTTGGATTCCATCTCTTTGTCTGATGACCAAAATGAACGCCTGCCTCGAGCAGACTTTTCATTGTTACTACTGCCATTTTACTGACTCCTCTACGTGACGGCTCTCTCTTGCTCGCTCTTTGCTTTTTGCAACTAGCTTGCCCGGGTACCGCCCCCTTCAACTATTTCTCACTTTGCCTTCTTCAAATCCAACAAAGCGGATATTCTGCCTGCGCCAACGGCGTTTAGACAGTGCCCCAATTATGCCAAAAACGCCCAAAATATACAAGTAGGCGCCACCGCTTCTCACAGCCTCTCTTAACCCGATATTTCTTATAGTCGTTTTGCTCAGCTGGTAATTTGCTGCGCAGTAATCTCTTGGGGATAGTCTTCCCCTGTGAAGGTCCTGAACTGGAGTTGGCCCTGGGCAAGGAGCATGTCAAGGCCGTGGAGGATTTGACAGCCGGCCTTTTGAGCGTGAATTAGGAAGGCCGTGTCGTGAGGTCTGTAGACTAGGTCGCATACCAGCTCTGAGCCGGTGTAGCTAAATTCCCGCGCGGGATCGTTTTCTGGTTCTTGGCTACAGTCCATGCCCATGGAGGAGGCTTGGATAATTAAATCTATACTGCCACTGTATTTGCTGACGTCAGTTAGAGGTCCATAGTTGCTACTTGTCTCTCTTGCTAGCGCTTGAGCATGCTCAACAGTTCTGTTTAGGATTGTCACGTTTACGTTGTGCCCTCTAAGTGCCCAGACAATGGCTCTGGCACCTCCACCTGAGCCCAATACAAGGGCGTTTTTGATTTTGCCAGCTTCAAGAGGCTCTTTAATCAAGTCTAAAAAGCCATAATAGTCGGTGTTGCTACCATTCCAGGTATCGTCTTGAAGTGAAACGGTATTGCAGGAGCCAAGTCTGCGCACCTCGCGGGAGGTTCTTCCAAGGTAGGGTAGCACATGGATTTTGTGTGGGACTGTGACGGAGAAGCCCTGGATGTTTAATAAATCTGCTAGCACAAAGAAAGCTCTTACGTCGTCCACGTTAAAGGGTACATAAATTGCGTTCAGACCAAGTTCTTTGAAGCCTAAATTATGGATTGCCGGCGATATACTCTTTCCAACAGGATCCCCAATGACTCCAAAAAGGCTTGTCTTGTTGTCTACTTGGTCAGCTCTGTAAAGTTCTTTCATGGTTTTGGCACTAAGCAGGCCCACCTCTTGAGGGTCGTAACTGGAACAGAAGGTCAGCATGGACCCCAGCTTGCGGTACAGCATTCTAGAAGCTAGTCCATATCTGCCCATTCCTATGATTATTTTCTCCTCTACTTTATCAAATCTTCTGCCCAGCTTAAAAAGGTTAACTAAATCTTTGATGCCGTTTATTTGTACGGCAACCTTAGGAATGTCTCCTTTTGCTATAATGTGCGAAATTTTTACGTCAAGGTTATCTGGTAGGCCATCAAAATTGTGAATTGACTTGATTATTCTCTTGCCTTGGGCTTTGAGCTCCTCTTCAAAATCGCTCTTACGGACGTTGGCTTCTAAATCAACATAAGAGAAGTTTCCAGCGGAGACTTTTCTTAAGAGGGAAAGGCGCTTTCTTTCTGATTGAGTAAATTGACCGGCATCGGTTTTGCGTCGGCAGGTGAGGATGACGGGTAAGTTGGTGCGCGAGGGGAAGGCTATGGCTTCTTCTAGCTCTGGTTTAAGGTCTAAGTTGAGGGTATCTATTCTAAGTTCAAGTATCTGGACGTAGGGTTCATTTTGGGCTAACGCCGCATAGTTTTCTTGCATTGTGGCGCCGTTGAGAGTTAGGCAAAGCACGAGGGTCTCCTTGAAGAAGCATTACTTCCTGTGGTAGCATATCACACGAATTTTGTGATTGAAAGAACAAATTATGGGAATACTGCAGGTTCAGAATATTAGCCTTTCTTTTGGCGATAGAAATCTTCTTACTAATGCCTCATTGACTTTGGGCGAGCATGCACGTGCTGCCTTGGCCGGTGGAAACGGCGAGGGAAAGTCTACCTTGATGAAGATTATCGCGGGCCTTATGCCGTGTGATGGCGGTAAGGTGACCAAAACCAAGGGGATGCGAGTGTCTTACCTGCCTCAGAGTGATATTGTTTTCAGAGAGGGTACTGTTTATAGCGAGATTGAGAAGGGCTTTTCTAGGTTTGAAGCTAATCTTGAGCGTCAGCATGAGATTGAGCATTTGCTCTCTGGCTCTGGTGTGACCGCCGGCTCGCAAACGGGCTCGCAAGGTACTGATGGCCTTCTTTTAGAGTTAAACGAGCTTCAGGAAGAGCTTTTGAATAGTCCTTATTATGACAGGGAAGCAATGGTTGGGCTGATTGCCAAGGGGCTTGGTTTTTCTCAAAGTGACCTAAAGAGGCCTTGTGGGGAGTTTTCTGGTGGCTATCAGATGCGCATTGCTCTAGCTAAGGTGCTCTGCGAAGATCCAGATTTGATGATGCTGGATGAGCCTACCAACTACCTTGATATTGAAGCCAGAACGTGGCTAAAAGAGTTTCTCAAAAGCTACAAGGGTTCTCTTTTCTTGGTTTGCCACGACAAGGGCTTCATGGATGATACTGTAAACGAGGTTTATGAGCTCTTTCATGGAAAGCTTACCCGTTACAGTGGAAATTATTCCTTCTACGAAAAGCAACGCCGGCTTGAGATTGAGCAGCTAGAGGCTGCCTACAAAAAGCAACAAGCTGAGATTGATAAAACCGAGCAATTCATTGAGCGCTTTAGATACAAGGCAACTAAGAGTAAGCAGGTTCAGAGCAGAATCAAACAGCTGGAAAAGATTGAGCCTGTGGTGGTTCCGTCGCATCTTAAGACGTTGCATTTTTCTTTTCCTGAACCTCCCCACAGTCCAAATGATGTCGTAATTCTTGAAGATTTGACAAAAAAATACGGAGATCAGGTGGTTTTCAGCCATTTTGACATGCTGGTCCCAAAAGGTCAGCGGCTTGCCGTTACAGGCCATAACGGCATTGGAAAGAGTACTCTTTTGAGGATCATAGCCCAGAAAGACCCAAATTTTAGTGGAGTTGCTAGGCTGGGAACTGGTGTTAAAGTAGGTTACTACGCCCAAGATACTCAAGATTCTTTGGACCTGAGCGGTACAGTTTTCTCTGAGGTCCAGGCTTTTGGAACTGAAGGGGCAATTAGAAATGCCTTGGGTTCCTTTCTCTTTTCTGGGGACGATATTTACAAGAAAATTAGCGTGCTCTCCGGTGGTGAAAGATCCCGTCTTGCCCTGTTGAAGATTCTACTTCAGCCGGCATCTTTACTCATACTTGACGAGCCTACCAACCACCTAGATATTAATGCTAAAGATATGCTACTTAAGGCATTAGAGGATTACAAAGGTACAATTATCTTTGTTAGCCATGACGCTTACTTCATTCGAGCCCTTGCTAATTGCATCCTCTATCTCTCTGCAGATGCTCCTGAATTTTTCAACGGAGACTACGATTACTTTGAGTGGAAGCTGGACCAGAGACTTGGAATTGAGACTGCTCAGAAAACAGCTCGCTCCAATAAAGCTTCAGGCCCATCTACCCAGACCTCCAACCAGACTTCCAACCAAACCTCAAATGCCAACTTCGTAGCCAGCTTCAACTTTGACAAGGCGCCAAGTGCCGCAGAAAGCCGCGCTGAAGCCAATAAAAGGCGCAACCGCAAAAACAAGCTTAAAGCTAATCTCAAAGAGCTCATGGATAAAGCCGATAATCTAGATCTTCAGATTTCAGAGATAAAAGCCCTGATGAATCTTCATGAAAACTATAGCAATGCGGAAAAAATAAGCCAGCTAGTCAAGCAATTGGAAGCTTTGCAGACTGAAAAAGAAGCAACAGAGCTTGAGTGGATTTCCAAAAGTGAAGAGTTTGAAGCTGAATTTGGCTCAGACGACTAAAACTTTAGCTCAAACACTACGAGTAACGGAGACCTTGAAGATGGTTCCTATTGAGATGTTGCGTTCTTCTCCGGTTGGAATAACCTTGGCTTTTAAGATGGCCTTTCCGTTGGAATCTTTGACTATCTCAAGTGGAAGGACTACTAGGTTTTCGTTAGTAAGCTCAAGTCTGAGAATTCGAGGCTTTGAGCCAATTGTTTTTTTAATCAAAGAAAGTTTTGCATTGTAATCAAACCCACTTGCAGAGGGCAGTTTGTAATATTTAAAGCCTTTCCCAATTTGGCTTGTTGAGAAGATAAGTTTAGAGTTAATGAGATCTTCAAGTTCTTCTGAAAGACAACCTTTCTTCTTGGCATCTGCTAAGAGATTATTGCGCACCGTATCCCAATCAAGGAGCTTCTCCTCCAAGGGGCCATCAAGGGTGCCAGCAACTGGGCAGTCAACTTTAAAACTAAAGTTTGTAGTGAAGAAAAAATCATCTTCAAAGTTATTTTGATGCTCCGTTATGGGGGCAGGAAGACTTTCCATGTCAACAGCGTTGGCCAGTGCTTTGCCCCAGCTGTCTATGGTGGAACGACGCATCAAAAATAGATTATCTGAAAGTTGAAGCATTACGTGGTTCGATATCTCTGAAATTCCTTTAACCAGAGGCGTTACTTCTGGGGTGCATTGTAAAGCTATTCCATCAAATAATTTAATACGAGTAACAGCCTTTTCCCATTGATCAAAGGAAACGTTCACATCTGGCGCTTTTAGATATTTTTCAATTCTATCTTTTGAGAGTCCTAAATCCAAACCTCTAGAGAAACTGTCTTTTGTAATTGAGTAAACAATAAGTTTGTCGCAGGTTTGAATGTTGGAGAAAATAAAGAGAATATCGCTAGGTTCTGGAATTCCATAGTAAGAGACTGTTAAGTCTGAGCTAACTGTTAGAGGGGATCTTTCAATGGCCGGTTGAAGGATTGAATAGTTAAAAAATGCAGTGTCCTTGTCAATATAGACCATTCCCAAGGCTTTAGCTGAGTCAAAAATAGCATCTGCATCTTGGTCTGGGACTAAGGATTCAAGGAGCCCAGTTGCAATACTAGTAATTGAAGGAAATACTCTTAAAACTGCCAAGACTTTTGCAATGGCTAAACTTGCATTTGCCGAATATTTAATTTCAAGTGCAGCAAAATTTAAGTTTAGAGCGTTTTTACCTACAATGCGTTTACATTTTCCAAAATGAAGAATTGGATGATTTTTATCTCTTTCAATGGCTTTAGTCTGAACTGCAAGGGTTTTGTAAATGTCAAAAATGCTAATTGCTTGCTCTTTAGGAAATTGCGGAAAAATTGTTTCCAGTTTATCGGATTTGTAAAAATGATGAAGATTTGCTTCTCTGTAAGGTACAGTGCCGTTTATCAAAAGATTAAAAACAGCCCTTATAAGGTTAGAATCTGCAAAAGGAATGTCCTCTCTTTTTGCATTTGCTGATTCTTTAGCTTTTAAATAGCCAAGAATAAAAGGCGTTAAAAGAGGATTTAGGACATAAGAATCCTCTGTTTTAAACAGAATTAATCTATCGCAGAGATTTTCCAATTTTACAGATAACACATAATAGGGGAGGTTTGGCAAAAAAGCTAAAAATTGAGGCTCCTTTGCCCCCTCTAGGAGGTAACAAAGAGCAAGAGCTTTTTTTTCTTCCTCTGAAAGAGAGGAAAGCAGTGCGTTTAGGTTCGTGGGATTTAGAAAAAATGAAAGCAGACTTCTATTTAACGTTTGTTTGTTAAAGGGGGAAGGAATGCGACCAAGAATGTTTGATGCAAGGAAATAGTAATATTCTTCATCTAAGGAAGAAAGAAGGGCCGTAAACTGTTCATTAATGTCTGCGTTATTCATCAAATCTCCTCTACTAAGTATTTATATCCTTGCTCAACAAGGAATTTCTGTCTATTTGCGGAAAATTCTTCTTCAACGGTATATTTTGTGATTATAGAGTAAAAATAACAAGGATTGCGTTTGGGTCTGAGAATACGCCCAAGTCTTTGAGCCTCTTCTTGCCTTGAGCCAAAGGTTCCGGAAATCTGTATTGCAACTGATGCGTCTGGCAGGTCAATTGCAAAATTTGCAACCTTAGAAACAATAATAACCTTTTCCAGTCCATCTTTGAAACGCTGATAAAGCTCATCTCGTTTGCTATTTGAGGTGCTACCAGTAATTAGAGGATAACCAAGCTCCTTTTGAAGCTCCTTAAGCTGGTCAATGTACTGACCAATAATCAGAATGCTTTCTCCTGCATGCTTGTGAAGAAGATTCTCAATTACATTCCATTTTGCCCTGTTATTACTTGCAATTTTATACTTGTCCCGTCTATTTGCCACAGCATAGGGCAACGCTAGTTCCTCCGCCAACGGAACCCTAACCTCAACGCAATAGGCACTAGCAATCCAGCCCTTTTGAGCCAAATCTGTCCAGGGAATATCAAAACGTTTAGGTCCAACCAGACTAAAAACATCGTCCTCTTTGCCGTCTTCTCTAATGAGGGTAGCTGTCAGTCCTGTCCTGTAAACCGATTGCAATTCAGCCGTAATCTTGAAAACCGGCGCCGGGAGCATGTGAACTTCATCGTAAAGCACAAGCCCCCAATTTCCTGCCTTAATGATATTCATATGCTCAAAGTCTGCATCTTTATTTGGCCTGTAAGTCAATACCTGATAAGTACATACAGTAATTGGCCTGACCTCTTTTTTCTCCCCCGAGTACTCTCCAATCATCTGCTCTGGAACGTTAGTCTTGGCCTTAATCTCTGAAATCCACTGATGCACAGCAACCACGTTTGGACACAGCACCAGCGTACGTGTCTGAAGAGCTGCCATAATGCTAATTCCAACCACCGTTTTTCCACTTCCACAGGGCATCACAATAGTCCCGTAACCCGTGCCAGGTCCCAAATCTCCCAGCAACGAGTGCATAGCCTCTTTCTGATAGTCTCTCAGCGGGCACGTCATCTCCATTGGCACCGCCTCAGACTTGACCAGCGGCACGCGGTCGTCCACCGGATAGCCAAGTTTAATCAACGCCAGCTTGACATCTCCACGCTCGTAATTATTTATCTCAAAAGCCGATATTTTCTGGTCTGCTATCTGAACAGGGCGCAGTAGCTTTGCCAGCTTCAGATTTGCCCCAATAGCTTTAGCAATAAAAGAGTCCGTTATTTTAAGAAGATAGTTGCCATTTTCTCCTGGCTCAAGAATCAGCTTGCCAAACCTGGACGATACGTCTTCAATATAGCTTACAACCGGTTGTGGAATAGGGAATTTAGACCATTTATCAAGGCGATGGATAATTTCATTGGTTTCAAGACCTGCACTCTTGGCATTCCAAAGAGAAATTGCAGAAATGGAGTAGGTATGAATATGCTCCGGAGCCTTCACCAGCTCCGCAAAAGCCATAATTTCATCTCTGCAGGGACCTGCATAAGGGGAGTGGACATCTAGAAGAATAGTTCTATCACTTTGAACAATCAAAGGCATGTCTTGTGCTCTGGCTTCACTCATTCGCATCTCCTTATTCTAGCATTCTTTAAATAAATCTGATCCAAAAGTACAATTGCTGTCATAGCTTCAATAACTGGGCCAATTCTAAGAGCAATACAAACATCATGCCGTCCTTCAATTGAAGATTTAACTTCACAGCCGGAGGCAGTTTTCATAATTTGTTCTTTCGCAATTGACGGAGTAGGCTTTACTGCAACTCTGAATCTAATTGGCGTTCCGTCAGTAATTCCACCCAGCATTCCGCCGGAGTATTCAGCTTTATTGTTTTCACTTCCAAATAGTTTTTCACAGCCAAAGCCTGAGCCAAATTCTATACCCTTAACTGCACCAATTGACATAACCGCATGGGCAATACAGGCATCAATCTTGTCAAAAACCGGCTCTCCAATTCCCATTGGAACGCCTGTAGCAAGGCATTCTATTATGCCCCCAACGCTGTCCTGTTGTTCTTTTGCTTGTTGAAGAATACCTTCTAAATCACTGGTTTTTCCATTTACGGAGCGGATTCTTGAGGTAACAATAATGCCTTGTGTTGCAAGAAGTTGTTTTGCAATGGCCCCGGCTGCTACCCTGCAGACGGTCTCTCTGCCACTGGCTCTGCCGCCACCTCTATAATCTCTAATTCCATAACGGGCGTCATAGGTTTCATCTGCATGACCTGGTCTGTAAAGGTCTTTTAGATTTTCATAGTCCTTTGGTCTTGAGTCTTGGTTTTTAATTAAAATAGTAAGAGGGGTTCCCGTGGTCTTGCCTTCAAAAAGACCACTGACAATCTCAAAAGTATCACTTTCATTACGGGTACTGCAGAAGGCTTCAGAATTAGGTTTTCTTCTGTTTAGTTCTTTTTGAATAGCTTCAAGATCTAGTTCAAAACCACTTTCAATTCCATCAATTACAACCCCAAGCATTGGTCCATGGGATTCGCCAAAAGTTGTAACTCTAAAGATAGATCCAAAAGTGTTAGACACAAAAACCTCACAAAATAAGCCGTTTAAGCTCCTCTAGAACCCATTTTTCTGGCCATTCAGATAAGTTTATCATATATTTTGCAAAACAGAAATAAGATTTATTCCTTTTTTCGTAGAGCTCGTGGAATTTCTGTCTAGGATTTTCCTCTAAATAAGGAGGAAGTCCTCCCAAGGTCATCCTTTCATATAAAACAGGTTCTGATTCCTTGAGATAGACGGAAATTCCATGCTTATCTATAAGTTTTAGGCTATTGTTGGACTCGCAAACCCCTCCGCCAAGGGAAACCACTACAGGAACTTTTAATTCAGAGGAAGAACTTTCAAGCTCAGCAATTATGCTTTCAATTGCCTGTTGTTCTTTAAGCCGGAAAGCAGCAGCTCCAACGGCCTTGTAAAGCTCTCTGCAGCTAGAAAAGGTTGGGTTTTGTTTTAAAAGTTGAGAATCACTGTCATACCAAATAATATTAGGTTTTAGCTCTTCATATAGTTTTTGAGCATAGTAAGTCTTGCCACAACTTTTTAGTCCACAAAGAAAGAGTATTTTATTTTTCATTTTTAAATCTTTTGGGGCTGAGGGTCTTAACTTCTGGATACGTATAGACTTCCACCTTGCGTACAACAGGTGGTTTCTCCTGAGGAGTTGCTATGCGATGATCTGTAACTTCTTCCTTCCTGTGGTAGAAGGTGACATCTTCATCTCCACCAGTCCAGAAAGAGTTTTGAGCTGTTTTTTTCTTGAGAAAATCGGCCTCTGCTTTGTTGCGGCGGGCTTTGACGCTCTGATTTTTGCCGGGGTTGAGGGCTGCACGGAAGACTATGATGATTACAAGCCAAATTACTGCGGCGCCAAGAAAGAAGATGGAGAGAGCTTTGGCAAAGACAAGCATGGAGGCGTCTGCGCGGGGTGATACTTCTGCTAGAAGACACAAGCCTGAGGCGCCTAGGAAGATTAGGCTGAGAAATACTGGAACAATCCAGACTGCACCGCGCTTGGAGAAGATGAACTTCAGGCACATGAGCAAACAAAGAAAGTTTATTACTACTGATGTTAACGGATAGATAAAATCTGGCATTATTCCTCCACAAAGTCTCATATTATGTTATCATATTGGGAGAATATGAGGAATTGGAATGTTTAAAAATCAGCTTTCTGAAGAACAATTACTTAAAAGAGTAAAAAGTAGAAGTGGCGAGGATGTGCGTTCGCCTTACTATAGAGATACCACCGCTATCATTCATAGCTCGCCGTTCAGAAGACTGAAACACAAGACTCAGGTGTTTTTCGCCCCTAGCAATGACCACATTTGTACTAGAATGGAGCATGTTTTGCACGTTGCCTCCATTGCTACAACCATCTGCAGAGCCATGGGGCTAAATGACGAGATGGCTTGGGCAATTGGCGTTGGGCACGACCTAGGCCACACTCCTTTTGGTCACATTGGTGAATTTATCCTCTCTGATATGATGAAAGAGAAGGGCTTTGTTGGCTTTGAGCACGAGGTCAACAGTCTGCGCGTGGTAGACTTCCTCTCCCATCTGAATCTTACATATGCAGTTCGCGATGGCATTGTGAGCCACTGTGGAGAACATTTCATTCGCACTTTGGAGCCTGATTTCCAAGTCAAAAATCTAGATGCCATAGTTTCCAAGAAAGACATTCTACCTGCCACTTGGGAAGGTTGTGTAGTAAGATTTTCAGATCAAATTGCTTATTTAGGCCGAGACTTTGAAGATGCCGCACGCCTTGGAATTGTTTCCAAACAGGACGTTCCAGAAATTTGCGTGAAGGTTTTAGGCTCCACCAATGGAGAAATTATCAACACACTGGTTGAAGATATAATCACCAACTCTGAAAAAGAAGGGGTAATTGGCTTTAGTCCAGAAATTTATGAAGCCATGAAAACCATGAAGGACTTTAACTACCAGTACATCTACAAATCCCCAATGCTGGGTGGTTATGAAAAATACTTTAGGCGTCTGATTAAGCTTATTTATGACTATCTAAGTGGCCTGCTTGAGCACTGTGAGTTTAACAGTGAACTTTATATGCAGGAAGGAAATATGCTTAGTGCAGGCTTTTATAACTACGTCATGGAAAAGAAAGATGCCTACCTAGAGCATGACGGAAATCTAGACCGAGTTGTCTTTGACTATATAGCCGGCATGAGCGATAACTTCTGCATAGACTGTGGAAATGAAATTCTTCGACCTGAGCATTTAAATGAATCTATAGAGCGATCTTTGACTGGAAAATGGTTTGATGTAATTAAGCCTTAAGAGTCTTAAGAATTGGCTTCTTCTGAAGCGGACTTTGCAAGACTTTCTATTTCTTTTACAAACTGTTCAACGTTATTGAAAGCTCTGTAAACAGAAGCAAATCTAATGTAGGCAACAGCATCTACTTTATAAAGTTGCTTAAGAGTTTCCTCTCCAATTGCCTTACTAGTAATCTCATGCTTAGGACCAGCCTGAATTTTGATAGCTTCCTCAATGTTCTGAATTAGATTATCTATGGTCTCCTGATCAATGTTTCTCTTATCAGTAGAGATACGGATTCCTCTTTCAATCTTTGCAATGTCAAAAGGTTGAAGGTCTCCATTTCTTTTGATAACGGTAATTGGCTTATCTTCAACTCTTTCATAGCTGGTAAATCTGTACCCGCATTTGAGACAGACTCTTCTGCGTCTCATAGCTGAACCGTTGTTTGTTGTTCTGGTTTCCAGAACTTTGTCTTCCATTTCACCACATGCGGGACATCTCATTTTTAAAGCTTCCTTTTCTTCTTTAATTGCTAAAACTATACAACAACCTGTAAATAGTGTCTAGCATTTTAGTAATTCTTTTAGAATGAGGGGGTGGGACACTATTTGTAACAAAGTTTTAAGAGTAGAGGTAAAATTATTTGGCTCACTAATTGAACAATTTTTGAACTTTATTTGTAGTTTTAAAATAAAAGTGTTGCAATTTCATAAAAAATGTTAGTAAAATAACTTGAATGTAGATTTAGGAGGGAGATATGGCAGAATCTGTTAGCAAAAAAGTTAGAGAAATTGTTGATAGAACACCGTTCTTGCGGGATGTTCTTAGAAAGGGTTTTTTGAATTACACAAATTTCACTGATAGTATTTTGGATGAAGTCTCTCAGGCTTGTAACAAAGAAGTCAAGGAATCGGCCATCATTATGGCTTTAAGAAGGTATGCCACTGAGCTTAACAGAGTTGAAGGACAGAAGACCTCTGATGGCGTGAATTACACAATTGTCATGCATACTAACGTCATTGATTATAATTACACAAAGACCCCAGATTTGATTTCTCATTTGGGCAATTTATACGATCTTTCCGTTAGAAACGGCGGAACAGACTTCCTCAATGTCATTTTAGGTTCTAATGAAGTAACTATTGCCACTTCTGAAAAGCTAGCTCCTCATGTAGAGAAGACTCTTAGCCCGTTTAAGCCAATTTACAAGCAGGATGATCTTGTTGCACTTACAATGAGCTTTGGTTCTAACTTTATCCAGACCCCTGGCATTGTTTATGAGGCAGCTAGAAGACTTGCTTGGAATAGCATCAACGTCTATGAGATTGTCTCAACAATTTCAGAGCTTACCTTTGTCATCAGACGTACCGATAGTTTTGAAGCTTACAGAGTCTTGCAGAATCTTCAAGGAAAAAAATGACAAACATCCTTTTATGGTTTGGCATGATGGTGCTAAACTTTGCTCTCATTATGTTTGCTTTCAGAAAGTGGGGTAAGATTGGCCTTTTAATCTGGATTCCAATTAGCTGTATGATTGCAAACATACAGGTGACAAAAAACGTCATCCTCTTTGGCTTTGAAGCCACCCTTGGCAACATTGTCTATTCAACCAGCTTCTTAGCTACCGATATTCTCAATGAGTTTTACGGAGAAAAGGATGCAAAAAAATCGGTTGGATTTGGCTTTTTTGCGCTAGTTGCGCTGACTTTACTGATGCAAATGGCGCTTTTCTTCACTCCGTCTGACACTGACATTGTCCAAGAGAGCCTTCAAACTATTTTTGGCCTTATGCCTCGCATTGCAGCAGGCTCTTTAATTGCTTATCTTTTAAGTAATTACCACGATGTCTGGGCTTATAATTTCTGGAGAAAGAAAACTGGTGAAAAACACCTGTGGCTACGCAACAATTTTAGTACCTTTGTGAGCCAAGTGATAGATACCGTAGTCTTCACCCTTATTGCCTTCTATGGCGTGTATGAAACCAAAGTTCTACTTGAAATTATGGCTTCCACCTACTTGCTCAAGTGGATAGTAGCTCTTTGCGACACCACAATGATCTATCTAGCCCGATACTGGGTAAAAAAAGGCCTCATAGCCGATGTTCCAGGCTATAGTTCTAAAGCAAACTAAACTTGTTTGACATGTAGTTAACGCAGCTTTCATAGCCTACCAAAATAGGCTGGACAAAGCGTTTTCTCTCTATTAACAGGTCATCATCATAAAGGACCTCAGTATTGTCTAAATATTTAACTGTCATGCCAAGTTTTAAAGCCAACGCATGAGGGGCAGCAACGTCCCAAGCATAGCTTTTGGTAGTTAGACAACCGTCAATATTTGAGTAAGCAAAGGGAGCTGCCACGTGCAAAATACCGCTTCCAAAAATTCTAAGCTTTCCACTGTAACCGTTTAAGTTGACATGATTTAGTATGTCTGAGCCTGTGGTAATTTGTCTTGGAATATCGTAGTGCTCAGTGGCTTTGAAGACCTTTCCATTGAGGTAAACTTCTGGCTCGTAAGGGGGGCTACAGAAGAACATCTCTTCAGTCCCAATTCCAAAGCGGGGTGCAAAGATGACGCCACCGCATGGAACTCTGTTACTATCCAAAATTCCAAGGGCAATGCACCAAGAAGGAAAGCCTTGGCTATAGGCGTCTGTGCCATCTATCGGGTCAAGGATGAAGGTGTATTGGGCTGCGTTGTCAAACTGGTGTAGGTCTATCTCTTCTGTGACAATATTGCTGTTGGGGTAGAGTTTTTTGAGCTCAGGGATTAACGCGTTGGAGACGGCAAGGTCAGTTTCTGTGAGAATTGAGCCGTCTTCCTTGAAGGAGCGGTGAATGAGCTTTTGGTTTTCGCGGGCTTTTCTACCGCACTGGAGGATGCAGGTGCAAAGCTCGTTGAAGGCTTTAGACTGCTCGTTGTTGACCTCAAAGCCAAAATTGTCCTTTTCGTTGATATTTAGGTCTATGTTTGTGATTTTTGAATCGGTTTTGGATAAAGTTGTTTCCTGCATTTACTTGAACTCCTTTCTTCATAATGGTACATTGTGCCAGTGATGCAGACGCTCCAATCGTACATCAAAAAGAGTGAAGGGTACAAGGCATTTAGTACCAACAAGAAAGCGGATATTCAGGTAGAGGGGTTAGACGGATTTCCGCTGTTTCAGTGTGCCCATTTGATGGCAAGCGTTGTAGATGGTCTGACTTGGCTTATTTGCCCAACCGATGAGATTGCTCGGCAACTGCATTCAAATTTTAGTCTAGTCGATACTCGCAAAATTCCAATTTTTCTTCTTCCTGGAAGTGGTAGAGTGCTGTACAGCCAATGGGAAGGTACCGCCAAAGAATATGAACAGCTCAGGTGCTTAGGCGCTATCTCTGATTGTGCACAAGGTTTAGTTGTTACCTCAATTAGGGCCATCTGTTGTCCTCTTCCTGGCAAGGGGGCCGTTGATGTTGGAAGCATCAAGCTAAAGGTAAACGATAGCCTAGATACCATGCAACTGGCAGAAAAATTGGCCCAAGGTAACTATTATAGGTCACCAAATACTACAATGCCTGGTGAGTTCACCGTTCGTGGTGAGGTCTTTGATATCTTCCCTTATGGCTCAGATTTGCCGGTTAGAATTTACTTTGACTGGGATAAGATTGAACGTATTTGTAAGTATGAGCCACTATCGCAGCAAATTTCAAAACAGCTGGGGCATATAGATATTCAAATTCTCTCTACCTCTGATTCTCAGAAGGTCATCCCCTGTGGTATTAAAGAGTTTATTAAGCCTTCAGATTATATGATTTTCTACGGTGACAAGCGTATTGAAACCAGTTTTAAGAGCCTTCAACTGGAGGCTAAGACGCTTTACAGAAAGGCCTACCAAGCTGACCGTGATGCTCTCAGACCTGATGAAATTCTCTTTGATTTTCCTGCCTTTGAAGAATCTTGGCATGGTAGCATGCAGGTTTTGGATATTGCAGGCCAGTCTAATAAGTCTTACCGTTTTGACCTTGATGGACCACGTTCTTATTTTGGAAATTTCACCTACCTAAAAGAGGATCTTGAAGGGCTTGAGGATGATAATTGGGACATTGAAATTTATGTTTCAACTGAAGTTCAAAAACGTAGGCTTGAGCAGATGCTCAGTGATTTTGAGACGCTTCATTATAATATTGGTACCCCGTCAAGTGGTTTTGCCATCCACTCGAATAAATTTATAGTTATATGTGAAAACGAGATATTTGGACGTCGCAAGCAGGTGGTTAAGACGCTACAACACACGCAAACATCGGTTTTGGATAGCTTTGTGGAGCTACACGAGGGCGATTTTGTGGTGCACGTTAACTACGGGATTGGGCGTTTTTTGAAGATAGACCGGGTGCGAGATAGGGATTACATTAAGATTCAATTTGCGGACAAGGAGAATCTTTATGTGCCTATTGAGCAGGCAAATTTGGTGCAGCGGTATATAGGTTCTGCTGGTGAGGCGCCAAGGCTGGATAAACTGGGCGGTCAGGGCTGGGAGAATAAGAAGTCTAAAGCGCGTAAGAGCGCGGAGGATTTGGCTGAGCATCTGATTCAACTCTATGCTAGGCGTAAAAATAGCAAGGGCTATCCGTTTGCAAAGGATAACGATTGGCAGCTACGTTTTGAGGCGGAGTTTGAGTTTGACGAGACGGAGGACCAGCTGACTTGCATCCAAGATATCAAGGATGACATGGAAAGCACTACTGTCATGGACCGTCTGATTTGCGGCGATGTGGGCTATGGCAAGACGGAAATTGCCTTCAGGGCTGTCTTTAAGGCGGTTATGAGTGGTAAGCAGGTGGCGTTTTTGGCGCCTACGACCATTTTGGCTGAGCAGCATTATAGAAATTTCAAGGAGCGCCTTCACGAGTTCCCGCTTAAAGTGGGGCTTCTCAGTCGCATGGTGCCTGCAAAGGAGCAGAAAAAGACGTTGGCTTCTCTTGCGGCAGGTCAGCTGGATGTGCTTTTTGGTACGCATAAGATTATTCAGAAAACGGTTATGTTTAAGGATTTAGGCCTTCTTGTGGTGGACGAGGAGCAACGTTTTGGTGTCAAAGATAAGGAGCGCATCAAGGAGCTTAAGGCTAACATTGATTGTCTTAGCCTTTCAGCAACTCCAATTCCTAGAACCCTTTACATGTCGCTTTTGAAGATTCGTGATATGAGCCTTCTCACCACTCCTCCAATTTCTCGTAAGCCTATACGCACCGTCATTGAGCAGTATGACTTGGACGAGGTAGAGCGGGCAATTCGCTTTGAAGTTTCCCGTCACGGCCAGGTTTTCTACCTCCACAACCGCATTGAAAGTCTTGAAGAGGTGGCCAACATGCTACGTTCACGCATGCCGGACATCATCATTGAGACGGCTCACGGCCAAATGGGGGGCGATGCCTTGGAAGATACCATGCGACGCTTTGTCTATGAGGGCATACAAGTGCTGGTGTCTACTACAATTATCGAAAACGGCATAGACATCCCCAACGTCAACACTATCATTATTGACCGTGCAGATATGTACGGGGTGTCGCAGCTTTACCAGCTCAAAGGCCGCGTTGGTCGTTCAGACAAGGAAGCCTGGGCCTACCTGCTTTACCCGTCAGACTACGTGCTCTCTGAAGTTGCAATCAAACGCCTTCAAACCATCTCTGAATACACCGATCTTGGCTCAGGTTTCAAGGTTGCCATGAAGGATATGGAGCTCAGAGGTGCTGGAAATCTCTTGGGCCGAGAGCAGAGTGGTTTCATGTCTGCAGTTGGTCTTGATATGTATATCAGACTTCTTGATGAGGCAATTGCCAAACTTCAGAATACAAGTGCAAAAGGTGAGACTGAGGTCTTCTTGGAGTTGGATTATTCAGGCTTTATTCCAGACAATTATATACCTGATCCTACAGTGAAGCTTGAAATTTATAAGAAGATTGCCTCAATTAGGACATCAAATGAGCTGGAGCGTCTTTCTGCTGAGCTCAAAGACCGCTTTGGAAATATCCCTGATGAAGTGGCCAACTTACTGTATATTTGTGAGCTGAAGATTGTGTGTCGTACTTTGGACATTTATCACATGAAGGAGCGCCAAGGTGCCGTCGTAGTGGAGTTCTCCCGCATTGCTTCTATATCTATAGATAAGCTTTTGGAGATGATTCGGACTTCCCGCGGTGCTGTTACTATTGATCCAAAGCGTCCTTACATTATGAATATGAAAACCAATGCTATTTCCTTGAAGGATAAGGCGTTATTTATTCTTGAAAAGTTGCAGAGGCTGGTGCCTTGAGGTGAATATGGAAAGTGTTAATGCAGAAGAAAAAAATACATCTTTGGAGGAGCTCTTTGCTCAGATTCCAGAGCTGCGAATGGTTGAACACCGCGATGAAAATGCATGGCGTGAAATCAAAAGCTATGTCCTTAGAGGTCAACGACTTAAGCCTTTTCAAATTGAAGCCTTAAAGAATCATTTTTATGATTATGCTGTTGTGCATTCCTACGAGGCTTTGGATTTTTCTGCCTTGTTTGGCAACGATAATCCAGTTGTTATAGAGATTGGCTTTGGAATGGGGGACAGCACGGCACGTATTGCCCGTGAAAATCCTAATATCAACTATCTTGGCATTGAGGTATTCCTATATGGATTTTCAAAGTTGCTTGCCACTATTGCCTCTGAAAATTTGACTAATTTACGTATTATGCGTTATGACGCCGTGCAGGTTCTTCAGGATATGATTCCTGACGGCTCTGTCTCAGGTTTTCATATTTTTTTCCCAGATCCTTGGCCTAAAAAGCGCCATCATAAAAAACGCCTTGTACAGTTGCCTTTTACTACTTTGTTATCACAAAAGCTTGTCAAAGGTGGTTACATCTATTGCGTAACGGACTGGGAAGACTACGCAAAGCAAATGCTTAGTGTGTTGGAGGCCACCCCTGGTATGGTAAACCCTTACGCTGGCGGTGCAAATGGGGGCCTGTCTATTATAGATAACTCTGACTCTGGTTCTAGCCGTCTAATTTGCGGCTTTGCTCCAGCCCGCCCTTGGCGTCCAGAAACCAGTTTTGAACGCAAAGGCCTTGATAAATCCTACACCATCAATGAAGTCTGGGTTGAAAAGGCTTAAGGTACAGTTAAGCGGTAGAACTCAAGTTTGATATAGCTATTTCCTTAAAATCTTCAGTTTCTGTTAATTTTTCAAGGAAAACTTCCTTGAAATTTTCACTTTTTGTTAATTTTCAAGGAAAACTGGGGATGCTTTACATCGCCATTTTCAATTTGCTTTCCACTGATTAGCCTAGTATGATATTCTTTGACTGTGAGGAATAATCCATGCATCCTTTTTCTGAAACATATTCGAACAACGTAGTTGAAAACCCCGGTATGCGCAAGAGCCAAGTCATCTGCTTTCACAAGCCCAACGAAGAAAATGGCTACCTCAGCAATTGGTACCTCTCAACCTTTCGCCTAGGCACCACCTATTCCTCCCTAGAACAGTATATGATGCACCAAAAAGCTCTCTGCTTCCACGACGCTCAAATAGCCTCCAAAATCCTCCAAACCGATGACCTTGGTACCATCAAAGCCTTAGGCCGTCAGGTCTCCAACTATGACGATACAATCTGGAACGGCATAAGACAAATCATTGTCTATAAAGGAGTAATAGAAAAATTTCGCCAAAATCCAGAGCTGCAAGAGAAACTCCTTTCAACAAAAGATGCTCTTTTAGCCGAATGCGCCGTCAATGACAGAATCTGGGGCATAGGTCTTTCAATGAACGACCCTGCAAGGCTGAATCCAAAAGAGTGGAGGGGACAAAACCTCTTAGGCTTTGCTCTCATGCAGGCAAGGTCTGCACTAAAAACTCAGATTAAATAACCAATAGTCTATTAATCTCAAAAAAATTTCTTGACGGATTTCCAAGCGTGCCTTATCCTGAATTTACAACGCAAAACGTTTTGCGTAAACAAAAGGAGCGAATATGAAAAAACTATTAGTGGCTTTTTTGCTTGTCTGCTTGGCAATGACCAGTGTCTTTGCACAAGGCGCCACAGAAGCTAAAGAGGAAAAAGTAACTCTTACAGTTCTCTGGTTTAATGATGGAAACGAGAGTGAGATTTTTGAAGATACCATGAAAGACTATCTTGAAGCTCATCCAAATGTTGAGATTGATCTTCAGATAGTTGCATTTGCAGATTATCAGCAGAAGCTCAAGATGATGATTAGTGGCGGAAACCCACCTGATGTCGCAAGAATGGCAACAGCTGACCTCACAGCTCTCATTGATCAGGCACTTCCAATTGAAGACTATGTTGATGTAGAAGCTCTCAAACCACAGTTCATGGAGAGTATGATGGCTTATGCTTACAATCAGCAGGGTCAGATTGTAGCTCTTCCAACAGAAGCAACCGCCAACGGAATGCTGGTAAATAAGACAGCTTTCAAGAACGCTGGAATTGATGTGGATGCAGTTTCCAAGACTTGGACCTGGGATGAATGGGCTGAGATTATGAAAAAAGTCATTGCCGCTAATGACACTCTTCAGTATGGTCTTGCAGTTGACTTCACACCGCACCGCTTCTCAACAATTATGTACCAGTATGGTGGCCACTTCCTTAACAGTGACCAGACAGCAATGGAATTCAACAACGAAGGAACAATTGCATGTCTTAAGTGGTTCAAGCAGATGCATGAAGAAGGACTCATTCCAAATTCAGTTTGGATGGGAAGTGAGAACCCAGCAGAGCTCTTCCAGGCTGGCATTGTAGCTTGTCATATTGGCGGAAGCTGGAACGTAAATACTTATGCTAAGAACATTACCTCTTTTGAATGGGGTGCAGTACAGATGCCAAGTGGTACAATGAGATCCTCAGTTCCTGGTGGAAAGCTCATTGCTTCTTTCAAGGGCTGCGCACATCCACAGGAAGCAGTTGACTTCATGGTTGCATTCGCAGACAAAGAGCACTCTGGAAAGTATGACAAGGAGACCCTGAATCTTTCAGCTCGCACAGACTCCTCCATTGAATATGCATCTAATGCAGCTGACTTTACAATCTTCACAGAAGAACTTCTTGTAACTCCAGCTTACACAGCAAACGAATGGAAGAATCCTAACCTCTCAAAGGTTACAGGTTATGCAAAAGAGCAGATTGTCCAGTATTTGCTTGGCAACATTGATGTTGAAACCTGTGTAAAGAATGTTGACGCTAAGGGCGCTGAATATTTTAATTAATTCTTGGTTTATCTAAGTTTAGCATCCCCAAATTTTGGGGGTGCTAACTTGTATATGGAGGGTGTCTTGACGAAGTTTAAGAAAGGAACCAAACAGTTTTGGATTCCATACATATTTATTTTGCCAAATGTTCTTATCTTTGCTCTTTTTGTCATTATTCCAGCCTTCCAAGGCTTAGGAATGGCCTTTACAGATCAGGGTATTTTTACTGAAGCCAAATTCGTTTGGTTAGATAATTTTAAAAAACTATTTAGTGATACTGTCTTTTTAATAACCCTCAAGAACACAGTTATCTATTCATTAATTGCAGTAGTTTCACTTGTTGTGGTGTCCCTAGTTTTGGCACTGCTTCTTTCAAAAAATAATGTAGTGGGGGAGAATGCTTTTAGAGCAGTTTTCTATATTCCTTCATTGCTAAGTATGATTATAGTTGGAATAGCATGGAGATTCATTCTTGGAAACGAGATGGGTATCCTTAATTATATAATTAAAGCCTTGGGTGGTTCCGGCGTACCATGGCTTACAGACGGGAAAATGGCAATGGCCAGTATTATTGTTGTTACTGTATGGACTTACGCCGGATACTATATGTTAATTTTTATTAGTGGTTTACAAGCAATTCCTACAGAGCTTTACGAAGCTGCAACCGTTGATGGTGCCTCAAAGTGGTATTCTTTTAAAAAAATCACATTGCCACTTCTTTCTCCAACAACACTTGTTGTCTCAATTCTTGCCACAATTAATGCTTTCAAAGCTTATGAATTGATTGTCACTATGACAAAGGGTGGCCCAGGTTATGCAACAAAGTTCATAGTTCAGCAGGTCTATGAAGTTGCCTTTACTGAAGATAAATTAGGCTATGCCTCAGCAATGTCTATTGTCTTGATGGTAATTATTGGAATCTTTACCGTAATTCAGTTTTTCGCCACAAAGGGAGGTGAAGATCATGAGTAACAATACAAAAGTAAGTATTCCTAGAACTATAGTTGTAGCCGTTTTGGCTCTGCTAACTTTGTTTCCAATTATCTGGGTAGTTTTATCTTCTTTCAAACCTCAGAGCGATTTATTTTCCATTCCAATGACGTTTTTCCCCAAGACTTGGACACTGGAAAACTACATTGAAGCCTTAGGAAGAGGAAGCTTTCTAACCTATTTTAAAAACAGCTTATTTGTCTCTGTTGTTTCTACAATTATTGCTGTTGTAATTAACACTATGGCAGGTTACGCTCTTGCAAAATATGAATTCCCAGGGAGCAAGATAACCTTTACCATTATGCTGGCAACGCTAATGATTCCGCTTCAAGTGATAATGATTCCAATTTTTCTTCAGTTGAAGCGTTTTGGGCTATTGAATAACCTTTGGGGAATAATTATTCCACCAGCAGCAACACCAACCGGCGTGTTCCTTGCTAGGCAGTACATGACAACTCTTCCAGACTCGCTCATTGAAGCTGCAAGAATAGATGGTGGCGGAGAGTATTTTATTTTCAGAAAAATAATTATTCCAATGTCAAAACCAATCGTTGCAACAATTGCAATTTTCTCTTTTATGTGGCGCTGGAACGATTACCTTTGGCCTTTGATTGTCATTTCCAAAAATAAGTTGCAAACAATCCAACAGGCTTTAGCCGGATTTGTTGGACAACTTCAGATTAACTGGTCAAATCTTCTTGCAATGACAACAATATCAATTATTCCTGTTATTGCAGTATTCTTGGCTTTCCAAAACTTCTTCATGCAAGGAGTTACAGCAGGTGCTGTTAAAGGTTGATTAAATTAAGGAGACTACTCTATGAAACTCACGGTTGGTAAAGTTTTATCCTATACAAACAACGGAACAATTAATTCTTTAATCACAGAAAATGGCTCTATAATTCTTTCACAAATGGGGGACAATATTGTCTCTGTTGAATACAAAATCAACGGTTACAAGACTCCTGAGCATCTTCAAAAGGCCAGTAATTATTTAACTGGTGATTACAAGGAGCAAACTATAGCGCCATTAACAACTGAAGGTTCAACTGATGGCGCAAAATATGCTTTAAAGCTGGGGCAAACGGCTATTGAAATCAACACAGAAAACGGCAATATTGAAGTCCTAAAAGCAGGTCAAACCCTCTTTGGTGGCGCCTTAGGTACAAGCGATACTGTCATTTCTCATGAGCAATTCAGGCTCCTTGGCCACCCCCAAATTCCGTTTGCCCGCTTCACTTGGCCTTTAGATAAGGCAGACCGTTTCTACGGTTTAGGTGATAAGAGTGGAGATCCAAACCACGCCGGAAAACGCTATAGAATGTACAATCGAGACTCCCTAGGATTTGACGCCGAATATTCGGATCCTCTGTACAAGTCTGTTCCATTTTTCATCAAGCACAACACCGCCTCAAATACTTTAGTAGGACTTTATTTTCCAGAAAGCCACATTGAAAGCTTTGACTTTGGCAAAGAAAGTCCATTTTATTTCTCAACTGACATCTCCGGTGGCCCATTTAGATACTTCATCATTCTTGGCGCTACCTATAAAGACCTTGTGGCTGCCTACTGTAGCATCACCGGCCAACCAAACTTTCCACCGCTTTACTCCTTTGGCTACCTTGGCTCCTCAATGAACTATGTGGAAGCAGATGACGCTCAAGCTCGTATGGAAAAGTTCTTCAAGGATACGGAAGACCATGACCTTCCCTGCGAAGGCCTTTACGTCTCTTCTGGCTATCTCAAGGCCCCTGATGGCAAAAGATATTCTTTCTTCTGGAATCGCCAGAAATTCCAAGATCCAAAACAATTTATATCCTCATTGGTTGAAAGAGGTTATCATCTTACCTTTAACATTAAACCTGGTATTCTTTTAACCCATCCTTGGTATCAGGAACTCAAAGAAAAAGGCTATTTTGTCAAAGATAATGATGGAAATCCAATAGTTGAATTCTTCTGGGGTGGTAACGCCTCCTTCATTGATTTTGCAAATCCAGAGGCTAAAAAGTGGTGGAAGAGCAAACTTAAAGAAGCCTACATAGACTTTGGTGCAGAAGGTATTTGGAACGATAACAACGAGCTTGAGCTTGAAGATACAAACTTAAATGTGTTCGATACTCGTACTATCTATCCAGTTTTAATGTCTCAAGCAAGCTATGAAGAGCTTCTAGAGAATAATCCAAACAAGCGCCCTTGGATTTATTCTAGAAGTGGCTATGCCGGACTTCAGCGCTATGCTCGCACCTGGACTGGCGATAATTCAAGTACTTTCAAGACTTTGAAATACAACCAATTCCAAGGTTTGACTATGGGCCTTAGTGGTATGCCTTATGTAGGCCATGACCTTGGCGGCTTCTACGGACCAGAGCCCAGCCATGAGCTTCTGGTGAGAAGCGCACAGAGTGCTGTTTTTCAATGCCGCTTTGTAATTCACTCTTGGCGTGAAGATGACCGTCCTACGGAGCCTTGGAAAGATTCTAAAACCTTCCCGTATATTAAAACGGCAATTGAAGATCACTACAGGCATATGCCTTACATCTACAACTGTGCTTATGAGGCTGCAAAAGGTTATCCTATTGAGCGGCTTTTGGCTTTGGAATATCCGTTGGATAAAAATGTCAGTACTACCACCTCTGCCTCTATGTTTGGTCCAAGTGTGCTTAAAGCACTGGTTGTCAATGAAGGGCAAAAGGAAGTTGAAGTCTATTTCCCACAAGGAGATGACTGGTATAGTCCAGTTGATGGCAAGTCCTACAAAGGTGGCACTTCAAAGACCTTTGAAGCTCCTCTAGATAAATACTGGTACTTCTATAAGGTTGGCTCAGTAATACCTAAGTCAAAGACTGTAAATAAGTTGCGTACCGGCTTCTTTAAAGATTTGCAATTTATCATTCTTCCTAAGAATGGAAGTTTCACCTACACCTATTTTGAAGATGATGGCACCAGCACCCTTGAAAAGGATCAGTACAATCTCTGGAATATCACTGTCTCTTATGATAAGAAGGCTAAGAGGGGTAGTGTGGAGGTCAAAGCTAAGAAAATTGGCAATAAAACCTCTTTAGAAGGAAGAACAGTTGAGCTAAAGCTTCCTGAAACTAGTGTTCAAGTTGCTTTCAAGGATTTAGATGGCTACCATCTAGAGTTTAAGTCATCCTGTTAGACTGTTTTTGGCTCTAAAAAGATGACTTGTCATCTTTTAGCCTCTAAAAATGGGACTTTAAGATGACTTCTTAAAAAAAAGGCTGGGCAACTCGCCCAGCCTTTAGCTTATTACTTATTAGCCTCTTCTTCAGCAGCAGCCTTGGATGCTTTGATAACATCTTCAGCCATCTTACCTGCGAGAGTCTCGTAGTGGTCGAATGCAAGTTCAAAGGAACCTGTACCAGAGGTCATTGACTTGAGGTCAATAGCGTAGTTGAGCATTTCAGCCTGTGGAACTTCTGCGTTGACCTGAACCATGTTACCACCCAAATCTTCCTGACCAAGAACACGACCGCGCTTGGAGGAGAGGTCTGAAAGGATATCACCAAGGTACTGGTTGTCAATGTAAACTGAAAGCTTTGCAAATGGCTCAAGAAGAACAGGACCGGCCTTCTCAATAGCAAGCTTCATTGCGCCCTTTGCAGCAAGTCTGAAAGCCATTTCTGAAGAGTCAACTGGGTGCTCCTTACCATCAACCAGTGTTACACCAATGTCCACCATTGGGTAGCCAGCAAGGAAACCTTCTTCCATCTGGTCGTGCAAACCTTTTTCAATTCCAGGAACGTAGCCCTTAGAAACGGAACCGCCCTTAACAATATTGTCGAAGGTGTAATAAAGACCTCTGTCGATAGGTGCAATCTCAATGAGAACCTTACCGTACTGGCCGTGTCCACCTGACTGCTTCTTATGAGCATATTCAACAATACCGGACTTCTTTGTGATTGTCTCTCTGTAAGGAACTCTTGGAAGCTTTGTGTTAATCTGAATCTTCTGCTTGTCCTTAATCTTATCAAGAATCATGTTGAGGTGAAGTTCTCCCATGCCGGAGACTGTAGACTGCTTTGTTTCTTCATTGTAAGCAACCTGGAAAGTAAGGTCTTCTTCAGTTACCTTATGAAGAGCATCATTCATCTTGTCTTCAGATTTCTTGTCTGCAGCAGAAATTGCAAGAGAGTAAATTGGGTTAGGGAAGCTGAGAGGCTTGAAGGTGAACTTCATATCTGCGCTACCAAGGAGTGTGCAGTTGGTGGTTGCAATGTTGCTCTTTGTGATGACACCAATGTCGCCTGCGACAAGGGAATCTGTCTCTATGAGCTTCTTACCTACTGCGCGGTAGACTTTGCCCGGCTTTTCTTTCTTGCCAAGTGCTGGGTTGAAGAGGTCTGTGTCTCCAGTGACTGTGCCGGTGACCACCTTGAGGAAGGAGAGTTTTCCGGAGAACTGGTCAATTGTGGTCTTGAAGCAGAGGGCCGAGACCTGACCGTCAGCGGAAATTGCAAGCTTCTCTTCGCTGCCGTCTTCTTTGACAATTGTTTCTTCTGCGCCAACTGGAGAAGGGAAGTTCTCTGCAACAAAGTCTAGAAGGCTTGTGATACCAGCGCCGTTTGCTGTGCATCCGCAGAAGACTGGGACTACGACGTTGTTCTTAAGACCTTCGCATACGCCTCTGTGGATTTCTTCGGCTTCAAGAGTCATCTCTTCAAGATATTTCTCCATGAGATCATCTGCACCTTCTGCAGCAGCCTCAATGAGAGCTTCTCTATATTCTTCTACTTCATCAGCGTATTCAGCTGGGATGTCGCCAACTTTCTCTTTCTGTCCAGCCTGGAAGAAATAAGCCTTGTTTTCAATAAGATCAATGATGCCCTTGAAATCTGGTCCGTTGCCCATTGGAATTGTGATTGGGACAAAGGTTGTCTTGAACTCTTCTTTGAGATGAGCAAAAGTCTTTCCAAAATCGACTCTTTCACGTTCCATCTTGTTAAGGAATACAGCTCTTGGCTTGTTACGGCCGTTGAGGTTTCTCCAAAGCTTAATGGTCTCAATCTGAGCGCCGTCTCTTGCATCTACAACAAGAAGTGCACTTTCACATGTTCTAAAGCCACAAGTAACTTCTCCAACAAAGTCTGCTGTACCAGGAGCATCAATAAAATTGAGGGACTTGCCCTGCCAAGCTACGTTGGCAAGTGCGCTGTGAATTGAAATCTTTCTTGCAATTTCCTCTTCTGTATAATCGCTGGTTGTTTTACCAGATTCAACCTGTTCAGCTCTTGAAATTACGTTACTATAGAAAAGTAACTGTTCAAGTAAAGCTGTCTTACCTGTTCCGTTATGTCCCGCAATTGTGACATTTCTGATATCTTTTGAAGCTAAAGCCATGTTTCCCTCCTAGAAATTTGGCAATCTTTTATATAAATACAAATTGTATTCAGTTTAGTTTAGTTGCACCTCAAGGGCGCAACCTTTCATATTATATACTACATATATAGGAAAAACTAGATAAATTTTTATGTATTTTTAGTTCTCCTTAATGTTCCCTTTAATGCTCCCTTTAGGAATTCCCCTTTGGCGCATAGTGGCTAAACTCCATTGAGAACGAGCCTCTACCTTGAGTTGCCGAGCGCAAAGCTGTTGTGTAACCAAACAACTTTGAAAGTGGAGCCTGAGCAAGAATGTGGTCAGCGTTAGGTTTACTTTCCATGCTGGAAACAATTCCACCCCTTGTAGTGAGACTTGAAATTGCTTCACCAACATACTGAGAAGGAACAATAATTGTCACATCCATGATAGGCTCCATTAGCACAGGCGCCGCCTCATTAGCCGCACTGTCAAAGCACATAGCCGCACAAGCCTCAAAGGCAAATTCGCTAGCAGTCAGCTCATTGTACTTTACGCCAATCAGCTCAACCTTGGTATCGCAAACCTCGTAGCCAAACTTAATCCCACTGTGGAACGAGTTCTCAACCCCGCGCTTGATGGCATTAAAGAACTCCTCCGGCATAGTCTTAGGCGGCACCAAACATTCGTAAGTGTTGCCTTGCTTGGAATCAAGCGGGGTAAGCCTTAGCGTCACCTCTGCCGCATTCTCCTTGCTTGCAATCATTCGGCTGAACGTCTGAGTATGCTCGGTGCTCTGCGTAATGCTTTCCCTGTACGTAACTTGCGGCTTACCCACCTGGCACGAAACCTTCAGCTCCTTTGTTAGGCGCGTCACCAAAACATCCAAGTGCAGTTCGCCCATACCGCTAATAACCAGCTGGCCCGTCTCCTCGTTGTCCTTCCAAGTGAAAGTTGGGTCCTCCATGGCCAAAATCTCAAGCGCCTTCTGCAACTTATCTTGATCGCTTGCCGTAGTAGGCTCAATGGCCACCGATATCACCGGCACCGGGAACGTCATCTTCTCTAGGAGAATTTGCGCCCCCTCGCTACCAATAGTATCACCCGTCTGCGCATTCTTAAAACCAACGACAACACCAATGTCGCCGCACTTCAGCTCCTGAATTTCCTCAGGCCTGTTTGCGTGCATCCTCAGTAGTCTATTAATCCTTTCACGCTTCTTCTTTCCAATATTCAGCACCGCCTCGCTCTTCTTGAAAACGCCCGAATATACCCTGATAAAACACAGCGGCCCGGCCTCCCTGTCGTACTGCACCTTGAAAACCAGCGCAAGAGGTGGTCCCTTAGGGTCGTTTGTAACCTGCACCTCCGTCTCTTTCTTGGCGTGAATGCCCATCACCGGCGGGATATCTGCAGGCGAGGGCAGCAAGTCTACAATCCCATCCAGCAGGCACTGTACCCCGATATTCTTAAGCGAAGAACCTACAAATACCGGCAGAAGCTGACGCTCTAAGGTGCATTTTCTAAGAGTCTGAAGGATAAGCTCTGCAGGAATTTCTTCACCGGCAAAATAGAGCTCTGTAATCTCGTCAGAATAGGTTGAGACAGCATCAATGAGGTTTTCTCTCCATTTTTCAGCTTCTTCTTGCAGGTCAGCAGGAATATCCACGTAGTCATACTTTGAGCCTTCAGTGCTGGCATCAAAGACAACTTTCTTCATTTTTAGCAGGTCAATCACACCTTCAAACCGGCTTTCTTTCCCAATTGGGATGAATAGTGGTACTGGATCTTCCTTCAATTTTGTCTTGATATCTTCAAGAACGTTGTAGAAATCAGCCCCAAGTCTGTCCATCTTATTGATAAAAGCAATCCTTGGAACGTTGTAGGTGTTAGCCTGTCTCCAGACGGTCTCACTCTGTGGTTCTACACCTCCAACGGCACAGAAAACGCCAACTGCTCCATCCAGAACTCTCAGAGCTCTTTCAACTTCTGCGGTGAAATCCACATGGCCCGGAGTGTCAATGATGTTAATCTGCTTTTCTTTCCAATAACAGGTGGTGGCAGCACTTGTGATAGTAATGCCTCTATCCTGTTCCTGCTCCATCCAGTCCATGGTGGCTTCGCCGTTATCAACTTCACCAATTCTATGATTTTCTCCAGTGTAGAAGAGTATTCTTTCTGTCGTTGTTGTTTTGCCCGCATCTATGTGGGCCATAATGCCTATGTTTCTAATATTCTCTGCTTGCATAGCTATTAATTTATCACAAATTGTATATATTAAAAAAGAGCCCGCGCTTTGCGGACTCTTTTGGTGGTTTTTTAGCAGATGACTTACGTTCTGCTTGCACGCATGGAGTTAAGAACTGCTAGTAGTGCAACTCCAACATCTGCAAAGATTGCACTTTCCATTCCTGCAATTCCTAGAGCACCAAGCACCATTGCTAGAACTTTTACCGTCAGGGCAAAAGCAATGTTCTGCTTTGCAATTTTGACAGTCTTTCTGGCAATCTCAATGCTCTGTGGAATCTTTGAAATGTCGTCAGTCATGATTACAACCCCACTTGCTTCAATTGCACTGTCGCTTCCAACGCCACCCATTGCAATTCCAACATCTGCAGTAGCAATGACAGGAGCATCATTGATTCCATCACCAACATAGGCTGTGATGTACTGCTTTTTCAATTCGTTTACCTTCTCAACTTTTTGCTGTGGAAGAAGTTGCGCTTCACATGTATCAAGACCAGCCTTTCTTGCAACATACTCAGCAGTGCGACTCTTGTCGCCACTGAGCATGACGGTTTTTACAACTCCAAGGTTCTTGAGTTTTGTAATCTCCTGTGGCACATTTTCTTTCATTTTATCGCTAATAACTATTGTTCCTAACCAGGTATTATCGCTGGCAACGTAGACCAGAGTACCAACTTCTTCTTGCAATTCTTTAGCCTTTTGAGCATCTATGCTTATGCTGAATTCTTTCATGAGTTTTTCATTTCCTGCATAGATTAGCTTGCCATCATACTGACCTTTCAGTCCCATTCCAGAAAGCTCCTGAAGTTCTGTACTTTCTAGCATATTTTCAACGTTGTTGTTCTTGCAGTATTCAACCAGTGAAAGAGCTATAGGGTGAGTGCTACTTTGTTCCAATGCAAGAGCTGTCTTTAGAACTTGAGTTCTATCAACTCCTTCTGCTGTAACTACTTTCTGAACATCAAATACTCCCTGGGTTATTGTGCCTGTTTTATCGAAAGCAACGGCTTGTGTCTTTGCAAGCATTTCAAGATGTGTACCACCTTTAATCAAAATTCCTTCCTTTGCGGACCCACCCATTCCTGCAAAGAAGGCGAGTGGGACTGAAAGTACTAGGGCGCATGGACAGCTAATTACCAAGAAGATTAGAGCTCTTCCAAGCCACATTGCCCATTGTCCTGTGATGATTGAGGGGATTAAGACAACCAGTGCTGCTATGCCAATAACTATCGGGGTATAGATTTTGGCAAACTTGGTGATGAACCTTTCTGTAGGGGCTTTGGTTTCCTGTGCATGTTCAACTAAATCAAGTATTTTCTTTACTGTGGAGTCATTATATTCGGTATCGGCTTTGAGGGTGAGCACGCTGTCGGTGACTATGGAGCCGCTGACTAGCTGGCTGCCGGCGTTGACTTTGGCAGGTACGCTTTCGCCGGTGATGGCTTTCATGTCTACGAAGGAGCTGCCTTCTAGGACTGTGCCGTCTAGTGGAACCCGCTCGCCAGGACGAACTTGGATGAGTTGGCCTACCTTTACGTCTTCAGGTTTGACTTCCGATATGCTGCCGTCTTGGTTGATGACGCGGGCTATCTCTGGGGCTATGTCCATCAGGGCGCTGATGTTGTCGCGGGATTTTTCGGCTATGGCGTCTTGTGCAAACTCGCCTATGTCATAGAAGAGCATGACGGAGACGGCCTCTGTGTAGTCGCCAAGGGCTGCGGCGCCTACTGTGGCTATGAACATCAGAAAGTTTTCGTCAAAGAGTTCGCCGTGAAAGAGGTTGCTGATGGCGTTAAGGGCAACTTCCCAGCCTAGGACTACGTAGGAGGCTGCAATGAGAATGTAGTAGAGGATGTTTGGTAGGCCAAAGTGTTTTGTTAGTAGGCCGGCCACTAATAGGGCTGCACCAACGGCTATTTTGGCAATTTCTTTCCTTGGATCTTCTTCCTCTTCGTGTTCGCCATGATTGTGGTCGTGGCTGTGATCGTGGTGATGTTCGTGGTGGTGGCAGCAGCCGCAACCACAACCGTGGTTGTGATGATGTTCATGGCAATGCTCATGATTGTGTTCGTGCTCGTGCTCTTCGTGACAACAGTGCTCATGTTCTTCATGACAGTGATTATGTTCTTCGTGTTCGTGGTGGCAGTGTTCGTGCTCTTTGTGACAACAGCAAGTTTCTTTGTCTTTATTCTCTTCCATAGGATGCCTCCTGTGCTTTAACAATTAAACATATTAGAATATGTGCATATGTTAATTTATACTATGATGCTTCCTCTGTCAATAGGGTGTAGAGGTTTTCTTGATTTGTGCTACACTTGGACTTGAGGTTTGTATGGATATTAAATTGAATTACGAGGAAAAGGGTAATGGTGATGTTCTGATTCTTCTGCATGGTAACGGAGAAGATCACAAGAATTTTGTTGCACAAATTGAATATTTTTATAAACAGTATAGAGTTATTGCCATAGATACCCGTGGACATGGTGCTTCACCAAGGGGTTTTAAGCCTTTTACCATTAGCCAGTTTGCTGATGACCTTTATGATTTTATGTGTGAAAAGGGCATTAAGAGAGCAAATATCTTAGGTTTTTCAGATGGCGGAAACATAGCTCTCATATTTGCTTTGCGGCATCCTGAAATGGTGGACCGACTCATTCTAAATGGAGCCAATCTTTTTAATGCTGGCTGTAAGAAAGCCGTCAATAGGTGGATTGAAAATGAATACCATTTAGCGTTGGAACGGGGTGATAATCAGATTGCTTCCTTGATGGCTTTGATGATTTTTGAACCTAACTTAAAGGCTGAGGAACTGAAGGCTCTTAAGATGCCTGTTCTTGTTATTGCTGGCACCAACGACATGATTCTAAAAAATCATACTAAACTTATTGCTCACAGTATATCAAATAGCACTCTTGTATTTATTGAAGGGGACCATTTCATAGCTTATAAGAATCCTGTTGCCTTTAATGCGGTAGTTGAGAAGTTTCTAAAGGCTTGAAGTACTGTTCTATTAGCTTATCTACATACCAAGTGTTTAACGGACTAAGTGCTATTTCAAAGGTAGTGATGAAATTCTTTCCTTGAATTATTCCATTTAGGGCATAAAGTTCAATTTTATTTTTTGTCTCAAGTCTATAATCTTCCTTATCCATTCCTCCAAAATGTTCCCAGTAATAGAGTTCCAGTGTATAGGGATGTAGAATTGTGAAATCTGGAAGTTTAGAACTAGCCCCTTCGTTTAAATATAGCCGTTCCTCATAGTGATACGGTATGCCTGCCAAAAAGAGTCTATCTGCTATTATGAGTTCACTTTTAGATTTGACAAGATCTCCTTTAAGTGTTTGGTATGGTTCTTTATATCTATAGTGTTCAGACAGGTTATATTTATAGGCTTGTGTCCATTTTTGTATGTACCCTTCATCAGTTACAGGATTAAGGGTTATAAAAGGTTTGAGTTCTTCCGGAAACTTTTCTAGCTCCTTAAGTTTCTTTGAATTACTTAATCTCAAGAAAGCGTCTGACAGAATATCTTCCTCTTCTTTTAATGCTTCCAGTAAGATTTCATCATATCTCTTTTGTGCTAACTGCTTAATCTCCTCATTTTTGTCCTGTCCTAGATATTGAGGATGATTTTCATCGTTGATTCTATAAAAGCGAGTTATTCCTCTTGCCTTTTTACAGATAACATGTTCTCGTGGGGCAATTTTAAGTGCCTTCTCAAGTTTTAGAATTGATTTACTGATGGTAGCAAGTAGTTCTCTAATAGTTTTTACGCTGTTCATGTGCTTGTTTTCCTAGAATGTCATCTTGAAATGGTGATTTTGTGGTTCAAAAGATGACAAGTCATCTTTTGAGGGCCAAAATTAAGACTTTAGGATGACTTTTGATTTTCAGGAGCTGATTTTGGGGACAAAAAAAGCTCCCAAAGCACTCGGGAGCTTTTTGAACATCGCCTGCGAGGATCGAACTCGCGTTGACGGGATGAAAACCCGTTGTCCTAACCACTAGACGAAGGCGACATCTCGTTGTTGAAAGGATGAGCCACATTGGATTCGAACCAATGACCCACGCCTTAAAAGGGCGTTGCTCTACCTACTGAGCTAGTGGCCCATAACAACAACGTGAGATTAGCAAATGAGTGCTTTGTTGTCAATAGTCTTTAAAAAATCGTTCGCCAAAAATAGTCTCCTAGACCAAATTTTTTAAGGGAATTGGCCTTTATAATGTCCTCTGTTGATAGATCCGGCCTATCTTCATAGTCTGCAATTGAGCGGGCTAGAAGCAAAGTTCCAAGTCTGCCACGGGTGTCTTGTGAAAATGAACATGCTCCACTTTTGGCAAAATTATCAAAAATAGTTAATTCCTCCTTGAGGCTCTGAAGTGCTTTCATTGACGATACTGCTTGGCTGTTGAAGGTTACTCCTTCTATATATTTATAGCGAGCTCGCTGTCGGGCCCTGCTTGCTAGGACCTTTTCAATATAGTAGTCGTCCGTCTTTGGAATGTCTGGCGTTGAAGTAAGGCTGGACATTATATCAATTTCTTGGATTGGAAGACGTACATCAAAACGTTCAATTAAGGATCTTCCAATACGACTCCAGTAATTTTCAATTTTTTTAGCGTTACAAGAACAAAGAGCGTGACTGCTACCAAGACCTCCGCAGGGACAAGGATTCATGTTTGCTACTACAATAAAATCCTCACGCTTTTGTGTATAGTTGGAGGCTGTGAATCGTAAGGCTGTCTTTTTATCCATAAAAGTTCTAACCGAGTCCAAGGTTTTGGAGTTGTACATGTTAAGCTCATCTAAAATTAAAGTTCCTCCATTGAGCAAACTTTGTGAATTTAGACTCTTGCTGGAAAGAATCTTGTAGGTGTTAGTTGCACTGGTATCGTGGGGCAGGGTTAACGAAATAGGTTTAACTCCAAATTCATAAGAACCTTCCTTTTCTTGTACAGCCTGAAGCAGCAGTAAAATTTTATTGCTAAGCATTGTCTTTCCAACCCCAGGTGGTCCAAAAAGAAGTAAGGAATGGAAACCTGCCGTAGACATTGCTAAAATCTCTTTTTCATCTCGTAACCCAAAAACATCTTCAAAGATAGGTTGGCTATCCATTTTTCGTGGAGGCGTAGGATTCTCATTTGAGTTTACTGTCTTAAGACTAACGGACATAGCTTGAAGCAAAGTGGAAGCATGAAACAATCCACTTGGAAGACTGTCAAACAAAACATCGTTTGAGTTAAGAGAAGGGGAGCCAGGAATAATACAAAGATTGCAACCTAGCTTTTGAGCACTTTGGATTGCGTTATCTATATGTTTTGAGGCACATAACTCGCCGTCAAGGGAGAGCTCTCCAAAGGCCATAATGCGTACATCTCCAGTAAGATTTTTGCCCTGCATTGCCTTGCAAAGCACAATTGCCAGTGCAATTGGCAGGTCTAGGGAGGTTCCCTCCTTGGGAATATCGGCTGGACTTAGATTAAGCAAGACGCGGTTTTGCGGGAAGTTGAAGCCGGACGCTCTAAGCGCGGTGCGCACGCGGTCCTTGGCTTCTTTGACAGACGTCCCGGGCAGGCCAGTGATATCA
Source organism: Sphaerochaetaceae bacterium (assembly GCA_963606545.1). Lineage (GTDB taxonomy): Bacteria > Spirochaetota > Spirochaetia > Sphaerochaetales > Sphaerochaetaceae > UBA9732. Next base: position 473 of record CAVCYP010000015.1, on the reverse strand, counting down.
AAGCCGGGAAAACCGTTTCGAATAGAGCAGTCCACTTGAACCTCTATGCCGCCGTAATTAGTTGGCATGTAGCCAAACACTGTTGCCTTGTTCATTTTGTACCTCACAAGTTTGATAATTGGAGTGGGTGCAAAATCTTAAGCGTTGATTATTGCAACCTTCTCCTACTTATTAATACAAAAAAATAAATCAAAATGTTCTAAGTAAATTTTATAACTTGTTACAATAAAAAGAAATAATATTTTTTTGAAGGCCAATTTAGGGGCTATTTTTAATGATTTTTTTAGAAAAATGAAAAAAATAAAAAAAAGTGTTGACAGAAAAATACCTTTGTGGTAATTTCTCTGAGCGTGCCGAAAGGCAGAGCAAAAAAAGTTCTTTACATTGATAACGAAGGAAAGATGAATCATGGAAGCTATGAGGGCTTCCTAGTCAATTCGATGACGAACAGAATACGGTGGAAATAGAAACAC
>CAVCYP010000014.1:0-36975 GCA_963606545.1 Sphaerochaetaceae bacterium | reverse complement strand
CAATCATTCCCACTCAATGGTTGCTGGTGGTTTGCTGGTGATGTCGTAGACCACGCGGTTTACGTGGGGAACTTCGTTGACAATTCTGTTGGAAACCTTCTCTAGAATCTCGTAAGGGATTCTGGAAATGGTGGCGGTCATGAAGTCGCTAGTTTCTACGCTACGCAGGGCAACGGTGTAGTCGTAGGTTCTGCTGTCTCCCATGACACCAACACTTTTGATGTTCGTTAATACTGCAAAGTATTGATTTTTTGCAACATTGATGCCATTTTGGGCACTCGTTTCAAGCTCGCTTCTAAAAATCCAATCTGCTTCTCTGAGAATGCTGAGCTTTTCTTCTGTGATTTCACCAATGACTCTAATTGCAAGTCCTGGACCTGGGAAAGGCTGTCTGTTTACAAGACTTGAAGGAAGTCCAAGTTCTACGCCAAGTTTTCTCACTTCATCTTTAAATAAAAGTCTGAGTGGTTCAATTATGCCTTTAAAGTCAACGTTATCTGGAAGGCCTCCAACGTTGTGGTGGCTCTTGATGACGGCAGAATTTCCTAGGCCGGATTCAATGACATCTGGGTAGATGGTTCCTTGAACAAGGTAGTTTACGGTACCAATGCCTTTGGCGGTTTCTTCAAAGACTCTGATGAATTCTTCACCAATGATTTTGCGTTTTCTTTCAGGATCTGTTACTCCACTGAGTTTTTCTAGGAAGCGAGCTTTTGCATCTACTCTAATGAAGTTAATAGGGTACTTTGAGAAGACGGCTTCTACCTGGTCGCCTTCATCTTTTCTAAGAAGTCCATGGTCAACAAACACGCAGGTTAGGTTCTTGCCAATTGCTTGTGAAAGTAGGGCAGCTGCAACAGAACTATCCACTCCACCGGAGAGGGCAAGAAGCGCTTTTGAATCTCCAAGCTTTTCTTTAAGTTCTTGGATTGAAGTCTTCATAAAATTGGCCATAGACCAAGTAGGGGAAGCTTTGGCAATGTCTAGAACAAAAGCCTTAAGCATCTCAAAGCCGTGAACTGTATGGTTTACTTCCGGATGGAACTGCACGGCATAAAGTTTTAACGCAGGATTTTCAAAAGCTGCATAGGGGCATGCTGGGGTTTTGGCAGAAGATTTAAAGCCTTTTGGAAGCTTTTGCACACTGTCTCCATGACTCATCCAGACAATATCTTCTGCTGGGATATCTTTAAAAAGTAAGGATTCTTTATCAAAGCTGGTTTCTGTTCTTCCGTATTCTCTGGAGGCAACAGAAGGGGCTGGAACCACCTCTCCACCAAGGGAGTAGGCCATAATTTGAGCACCATAACAAATGCCTAAAATTGGGATACCAAGTGAAAAAATACAAGTATCGGGCTTTGGTGAGCCATTGTTGTACACGCTGGAGGGGCCGCCGGTGAAGATGATGGCTTTGGGGTTGTAGGCTTTAATTTGCTCAATAGACCAGTTGAAGGGATGGACTTCGCAGTAGACGTTCATCTCTCTGACTCGGCGGGCGATTAGTTGGTTGTACTGGCCTCCAAAGTCTAGGACTAGGACTTTGTCTAAAGAATTAACTGTGCTACTCATGCTTGTTTCCTGAATTTAATTACGCCGTCATCAATGGCGTCAATGATTGCTAGGGATTGCAGATTGTGGCCGGCTTGTCTAATTTTATCGCCCCCTTGTTGGAAGCCTTTTTCAACGGCAACGCCAATACCTTCAAGATGTGCACCAGTTTGTCTGACAATGTCAATTAAGCCTTTGAGAGCTTCTCCGTTTGCAAGAAAGTCGTCAATTATCAGCACGTTGTCGGTTGGCTTAATCAGTCCAGCTTCTACAATCAGCGTTACGTTTTTGTTGTAGGTGTAGGAATGAATTTCACTACAAATAAGGCCACCTTCAATGTTGTCGCTTTTGGCTTTCTTGGCAAAAATCATTGGCACCCCATACACGTAGGAGCATACGGCAGCTAAGGCTATTCCGCTGGCTTCTGCGGTCAGAATGAGAGTTACTTTGCTGATGTCAAAATGTTTTTTGAACTCTTGTGCCAGGCGCGACATCAAAGCGGTGTCAACTTTGTGATTTAAAAAAGAACCAACTTTGATAATGTTTCCAGGAAGGACTTTGCCTTCCTTAACTATACGTGCTTCTAATTCGTCCATACATAACTATTGTGCAAAACAACATTAAGTGTCAATTAGGGAGACCTCTAAAAATGCAAAAGTAAACAAGCGCTGTAAACTGATAATAAGACAGTGTCAAAGTAAAAGCTTCTTGCAGAAAAAGCTGTTTAAGTAGACAATGCGGAGCATGAAATATATTAAACAGGCTTTTCTTATCTTCTTGATTTCCTTTGTAGGTGAGACTCTCAGCTATTTTATACCTATTCCAATTCCCTCTGGGGTTTATGGACTTGTACTCCTTTTTATTCTTCTTGCCACAGGAATACTTAAAGTTGAAAAGGTGAAAGATACAGCCTCCTTCCTTATTGAGATAATGCCTTTAATGTTTATTCCCTCCGCAGTGGGAATAATGAAGCTAAAAAGTGAAGTAGGAAGCATCCTTATTCCTCTGCTTATTGCTGGTACTGTTTTAACGGCTTTGGTCATGGGGGTATCTGGTAAGGTTACAGACATACTCTTAGGACGGACAAAGGAGGAAAAAAGATGAAGGACCTTTTTGCTTCCTCCCTTTTCTTTGGCTTTGTTCTTTCTCTTGGAGCCTATGAAGTAGGGCTTTTGTTAAAAAGAAAATTTAAATTTGCTCTTTTTAATCCTCTTCTTATTTCTGTTGTCTTGGTTATTCTTTTCTTGTCTCTCTTTGATATTGACTATGAAGTATATAATGAGGGTGCCAATGTTCTTACCTGGCTGTTAACTCCAGCCACTGTTGCACTTGCCGTTCCTTTGTATGAAGAGCTAAGGGTTCTAAAAGACCATCCAGTAGCTATTATCCTAGGAATTTTGTCTGGCGTTGTTACTTCTCTTGGTGGAATATATCTTTTGTCTCTTCTGTTTGGATTGAGCCATACAGAATATGTGACCCTTTTGCCAAAATCGGTAACAACGGCAATTGGAATGCCTTTATCCTCTGAATATGGGGGCTATCCTTCCATAACGGTTGCTGCAATAATCATTACAGGGATATTTGGTAATATCACAGCAGAGGCAGTGTTAAAACTCTTTCATGTAAAAACTTCTATTGCCAAAGGGGTTGCAATTGGAACCGCTTCTCATGCTATTGGAACAACAAAAGCAAACCAAATGGGAAGCATAGAGGGGGCAGTTTCAAGCCTAGCTCTGGTTGTTTCTGGTCTTGTGACCATAGTTCTTTTTGGTTTCTTCTGCGCATAAACGCAGTAGAAGCAATTTGCCGTAGTCAAATTAACGAGCAAAGTGGTGGCTTAATTATCTAAGTTTTAGTCAAAAAATTGTAAAAGGTGTCAAAATTTCTAAACTTCCATTGAAATAGTTTTTTTAGAATTTAACAAAAGTATCCATAAAACTAGGAAATGGAGGAACTATGGTTAATCTTAAAGCAAAACCGTATTACTTAGACGATACACAAATTGAATGGGTTGAGAACACAATCAAGGGCATGACCGTTGACGAAAAAATCGGTCAACTATTTATTCATCTTACTGGAAATTATCAAGAAGAAGATGTAAAGGCTGAAGTTGAGCACATGCATATGGCTGGAATCAGGTTTAATCCTCTTGAGAAAGAAAAGATGTGGGAGATGAACTATAATTTCCAGAAATATAGCAAGATTCCTGTTTTGTCTGCTGTTAATGTTGAGATGGGTGGAAACGGGGCTGCTAAGGATGGAACTTTTGTTGGTTCTGAGATGAAGATTGCTGCAACCAGAAATCCTAAGTATGCATATGAACTTGGCAGAATTGCTGGTCTTGAAACTAAAGCAACCGGTTCAAACTGGGCTTTTGCTCCTATTGTTGACCTTGTAAAGGATTGGCATCATCCTGGTATTGCAACTAGAGGCTGGAGTAATGATCCAGATTTAATTATTGAAATGTCAAAGGCTTATTTTAAGGGTATGCAGGAAAGCAATATCCCTTGTGCTATTAAGCATTTCCCTGGTGATGGTTCTGATGAAAGAGATCCTCATATTTGTCTTTCTGTTAACAACCTAAGCATGGAAGAGTGGGACTCAACCTACGGCAAGGTATATGAAGCAATGTTTGCTGAAGGCGTTCAGAGCATCATGCCAGGTCACATTATGATGCCAGCCTATCAGCGCTATTTCTATAAGAAGAAAACTGGAAAAGACCTTGAAGACAAGGATCTTAAACCAGCTACCATCTGCCCAGAGATTTTAACAGATTTGCTTAGGGGAAAGCTTGGCTTCAATGGAACCGTAGTTTCAGATGCCTCTCACATGGTTGGACTTACAGGTGCCGGAAAGAGAAGCGATATCCTTCCAAATGCAATTATGGCCGGTATAGACATGATTTTGTTCTTCAATGACATTGATGAAGACTTTAATTATGTGAAAACAGCCTACTTAGAGGGCAGAATTACTGAAGAACGCATGGATGAAGCTCTTCACAGAATCTTAGCGCTTAAGGCAGTTGCAGGCCTCGCAAACTTCACAATGGATAAGTTCCCAAGCAAAGAAGGCTTAAGTGTAATTGGAACAGAACAGAACAAGCTTGTTGCCAAAGCTATTGCAGATGAAGGAATTACACTTGCAAAGAGTACAGAAAAGTTGTTCCCAATTTCACCTGCAGACCATAAACGAATCCTCCTAGTTAGCGTTGGACCTCATCCAAATCAGTTCCTAGCTGCTGCCGGTATGGCTCTTGATGGCTCAAAAGTTACTAATTCTCTAAAAGCAAAACTGGAAGAGAGAGGTTTTGAAGTTACAGTTTATGTAGATCCAATGTCAAAGTTGATGCAACTTGTAAAGGAAAAGGGTCCAGAAGTAATTGCTCAGTTTAAGCAGAGTTCAAAGGGTAACAAGGGCCTTTATGGCATGAAGCAGAAGGTCAGTGATTTGACAGATAATTATGATATGGTTCTATGTTTTGCAAACGTTCCAGGTACCATGAAAACCAATCAGAGACTTGAGTGGGCAATCTCCAAGGGCGGTTGGGATAATCCTTGGTATGTAGATGAGCTTCCAGTTGTCTTTGTTAGCTTCAACTGTCCGTTCCATCTTGCAGACGTTCCACAGGTAAAGAACTTCATCAACTGCTATGATTCTCATGATTTCACCATCAATGCCTTGATTGACAAGATGATGGGTGTCAGCGAGTTCAAAGGCCAGAATCCTGTTGATATCTTCTGTGGCTTAACCGATACAAGAATCTAACTTGGAGGCTAAAATGGGTGACGTTCTTACTGATATGAAAAGAACAAAGGATTATCTGGTCTGTATTGATTCAGACGGATGTCTTTTGGACAACATGGAACTTAAGCACAAAGAATGCTTCTGTCCTGCAGTTATCAATGTTTGGAATTTGCAGGGGGCCTCAAAGTATGTTCGCGAAGTCCATGAATGGGTAAATCTTTATTCTAGATCTCGAGGTTGGAATAGATTCCCCGCTGTGGTTAGAACTTTAGAGTTATCCTATGCACGACAAGAACTTAAGGACCGTGGCTATGTGCTTCCAGATTTGTCTCCACTTAAAAACTGGATAAAGGAAACTCCTATTCTCAGTGCTGTAGCCATTGATGAATACGCCAAAGCCCATCCAAACTGCGACCCTCTGCTCTTACAGGCCGCGCAGTGGTCCAGGGAAGTTGACGCAAATATCGCTCATATAGTACGTGGAATCTTGCCGTTTCCAGGGGTGAAGGAAGCCATCTTGAAGCTTAGAGAGTTTGCTGACGTGGTAGTCGTTTCCGCAACCCCACACGACGCGCTTGTAAGAGAACTTGGTGCCGTGGGGATAGCTCCACTTATGACCGCAATAGCTGGCCAAGAACTGGGCACCAAAAGCCAATGCATCAAAAAAGCTATGTCCCACGGATACGCACCAGACCACGTGCTCAAAATTGGCGACGCCCCATCCGACTACAAAGCTGCACAGGAAAACGGAGTCTTATTTAACCCGATAGTTGCAGGAAAAGAAGAAGCCAGTTGGCGCAATATTTGCCAGGTTTCGGCTGACAAGTTTAAGAAGGGCTGTTTTGCAGGCCAATACCAAGAGGAAATTTTAAAGGATTTCTTTGCAGTTCTTGCAGAGGAACCCAACTGGAAAATTCACTAAGCAAACAAAAAGAGGTCGCCAATTGGCGGCCTCAATTGTTTTGTATGATGGACATAAGATTTTTTAGAAAGTGCAAACGTTTTTGCCGTTTCCTTCAAGGAAGGCAATTACATTGTCAAATTCAATTTTTGCTCTTCTAACCATTGCTTCCTTTGTAAGGAACGCTGTATGTGGAGTAAGAAGAGTGTTCTTAGCATTTAACAAAGGATAATCTGCAGGAAGTGGTGGCTCCATATCAAATACATCAATTGCTGCTCCAGCAATTGAGCCTGCATTAAGGGCATCAGCAAGTGCTTTATTGTCTACAATTGGACCTCTAGCACAGTTGATGAAGAAGGCACTCTTTTTCATTTTTGCAATTTCATCCTTTCCAATGAGTCCCTTTGTGGATGCATTGTTTGGAGTGTGCAAAGAGATTATGTCAGAGCTTTCAAGAAGTTCCTCCAAAGAGACATACTTAACTCCAAGAGCTTCAACGTCTTCTCTCTTATGTCTGGAGTAGGCAATAACCTTGGCACCAAAGGCAAGAAAGAGTTTTGCTGTCATGGTTCCAATTTGACCACAACCAATAATTCCCACCGTTTTGCCACAAATTTCCATTCCTGTGAGACCTGCGCTTGTGCCTCCGGCTCTTACTGCTTTGTCTGAGGCTTGGAAGAATCTCAAAAGAGAAATTGTCATTCCAATAACCTGTTCAGCTACACATACATTTGAGTAGCCAGCGCAGTTGCAAACTGTAACATTGTTTTTTTTGCAGGCTTCAAGTCCTACATGGTCAATGCCGGTGAAAGCTACTGCAAGTAATTTCAAATCCTTTGAAGCTTCAACAACTTCATTTGGATATTTGTTGTTGGCTATCATAACAACATCTTGCCCAGCACTTCTTCTTTTTAACTCTTCAACGTCTGTTGTCTTGTTGTTGTAATAGGTGAAGGTATGTCCAGCTTCTTTAATTGGAGAAGCAAGTTCGTATACCATCTCTTCTGGTATTCCAAGAGGTTCAATTAAGCTGATTTTCATAGTCTGGCTCCTTATAAATTTAATATAAAAGGGTTGAAGCAAGAATACTTATTATAAATTGACTTGTTTTTAGAAATTTTGACTTTTGTAAAAGTTCTCTACGAGTTTTCTGGTTTGTAAAATTGGCCTTGATTCTTTTTGTATTTAGTTGGAGAGATTCCTACAACATTTTTGAAGGCACTACAAAAATAACTTTGGCTCTTAAAACCAAGGAGCTCTGCTATTTCTGAGATAGAAGAGTCGGTTTTCTCTAGCATTACTTTGGCCTCTGCTATTCTGTGAGCTTGTATGTATTCATTTATGGTGGTATGGCATTCTCTTTTAAAAAGTCTGCATAAATAGGAACCGTCAAGGCCTGTAAGTTGAGATAAGTCTGAGAGGGATATCTTCTTATCTATGTTATTGAGAATGTATCTTTGAACTTTGACTATGTTCACGCTATGATTTTGCAATTCCATTTGATTTATAGAATTACAATATTTTTCAATCATGAAATCTATGGCTTCAAGAAGATCCTCTGTGGTTTTTGCCCTTTCTATCTCTGCTGCAACTTCTTCAGAGATTGAGTGAATGTAGACCGGCGGAAGACCTGCGTCATCTGCAGAACTTCTAAAGAGGGTATTTAAGATTACCGCTAATTTTCTTTCGTCTTTTATCCCTTGTGGTGGATTCCTATTTTCTCCTACTATAGAAAGAGCCCTTGCTTTTCTTGTTTCTTCCTCTGTTTTTGGAACTAATAGTTGTTTGAGCCTTGCTTTATCCCCGGATTTTACAAGGCGCCTTAATTCTCTGTCGTAGGAATAATAAGAATCAATTTCTGTACCCTTAATTCTGTTCTCTGAGATGGTTTGAACTTCTTCCTTAGCTGTGCCTGATTCTCTAATAGTTTTTATTTCTACGTACGAGTCATTTGAAGTTTTTATTAAACTGTAAACAGTTTTACCCAGCGCTTGGATGAACATGGAATCTTTGACGACTATGGAATGTACAAGGTCAGAGGCTTCTTTGCTGGTTATTTCAAAGTTTTCATTTTTAACTAGCTTATCTATAATCTTTTCTAGGTTTATATCGTCCTGAAAAAAAGGTCCAAGAACTATAGTTGTTATTGGGTTTGAGGAGAGTATAACAACCGCCGTAGAAAACTCCAGTGAGTTGATGAATCTGATTAATACTGGAAGTTTTAATACTTTTCGCAGGCTCAAATTAACAAATAGCTTATTGAAAAGGATTTTGTACAAGACGTTTAGTTTTACTCTTGAAAGGTATCCCATTCTAACAACTTCAATTTTTTCTCCGGTTAAGATAAAGGCAGGCAAATCTGAGACAGCTGCAATTGTTGAAGCTATTTGGTTTAGGTTTATCATATCTCAAGTATATTTTCTAATTTTAAAAAGAGTCAATATTTTTATAATGTGGTCAAAATTTCTAAAATACTTGTTCCTTGGCGCTATATCATGTAACTGTAAAAAGGGGATTAGTCTAATGCCAGAAATAAGACAGATGGTTGTTACTGCAAAAATTGATGAAAAAAATAAAGCTATTTTGGAGTCTCTTGTTGGCTCTGACCATATCAAATATTTTGAACCATTTTCCTACCCACAAATGATGAAGATGGCGGCAATGGGCAAGACCAAAGAAGAAATTATCAAAGCTACTGTAGAACACAAAAGAGCTATAGGTGATTTTGTCAAAACAAATAATCCTGATGTTGCTGTCTTAGGAGAAGATATTGATGCTTCAATTCTTTCTGGAAACGGAATGAAGTGGATTCACTGTACTCATGCAGGAATTGAGAAATCTGCAAGTAGCGCTATCTTTGAGAAGGGCATAACCGTTACCAGTTCTGCGGGTAGAAATGCAGCTGGTCTTGCAGAGCATGCAATGCTTTTTATTCTTTCTCTTGCTTTTGATAGTAATAGAATCAGAGATTGCCAAACTGCTCATAAATTCAATCTTGGACCAGACTATAAAAATAGAACTGCAATTTATGGAAAAACTGTGGGAATTATAGGTTGCGGCCACAATGGAACAGAAATTGCTAAAAGACTTAAGCCTTTTGGGGTTAAGGTGCTTGGCTATGACCGTATGACAAGAGAAGATGAGAATTTCTCAGAGATTCTTGAGGCAAATAAAGAGAATCTTCACAAAATTGCAGCGGAAGCTGACTTTCTTGTTTTGACAGTGTCTTTAAACGATAAGACCTTCCATATGGTAGATGAATCCCTTCTTGCTTCAATGAAGCCAACTGCATATCTTGTAAATATTGCTAGAGGTGGGTTGGTAGATGAAGCAGCTCTTGTTGCAGCCCTTGAAAGTCATAAGATTGCAGGAGCTGCTCTTGATACTTTTGAAAAGGAACCGCTTGATGCTCAGAGCCCATTATGGGATATGCCAAATGTAATTTGTACTCCGCATACAACTCCTTCTGTTATGGGAATGATAGATAAGGAATGGGAATACGTTTTCAACAATGTTAAAGCTTATGCGAATGGCGGAAAGTTTGAAAATGTCATTTCTGTTGAAGACGTCTACACAAAGGGTGTTAAGTAAAGAGAGGTCCTAGATGGCTAAGTGGTGGCAAGATTTTCCTTGGCGTTTAATTCAGACCAATTTAAGGGAAATTGACATAATTTCTCTTGATCCTGTGCGCTTTGTGGCAGACCTTAAGGCTTTTCATGCAAATTCTGTTATGTTTAATTTTGGAGGAACAGAGGCCTTCTATCCTTCTAAAGTTAAAGATCATTACATTAATCCTTTCTTGAAAGGGGATCCACTAAAGACTCTTGTTGAACTTTGTCATGAGAACAATATTAAGGTCATTGCCAGAACAGACTTTTCAAAGATGCATAAGAGTATCTTTGAGGCACATCCAGACTGGGCTTATGTTGAAGATGGAGCAGGGGCTCTAGATTCCAACGGGTTTTATTCAACTTGCCAAAGTGGTGGCTTTCAGCACGAGTTCATGGATAATGTAATTAGTGAAATTATAAACACTTACAAAGTTGATGGAATCTACTGTAATATGGGTGGCTTTATGACCGTGGACTACAACTTAAAGCTCCATGGCCCTTGTCAGTGTGAGAATTGTAAGAAGACGTTTGCTTCTGCTTTCAATATGGAGCTTCCTCAAAAGGATTTGCCTTTTGCAGATCCTAGAAAGCCTGAGGTTGCCACTTATCAGAAGTTCAAGGCAATGGTAACTGCTCAACAGAAAAAGCGAGTAACTGAACTTATAAAGAGTATAAATCCGGAAGTTGCCTATTGCGGCGTTGATTATACAAGACTTGAAGCTAATACTGAGCTTGGAAGACCTCTTCCGCCTTGGATGTACAACGCTTCAAGTAATACAAGAATGATAAATTCTACTCATTCTAGAGCAGACAACGCTGACGTTGATATGATGGGCTTTGCTTCAAGAGGAGCCAGTGTTTCTCCTTATCTTCAGCAGTACAGGCTTTATCAGGCTCTTGCTAATTTTGGTGGACTTGATTATTTCATCATGGGTAGGCTGGATAACAAAGAAGATACCAGCGCCTATGAAAATGTAAAAACGGTGTTCTCTTTTGCCGCTGAGAATGAAAAAATTTATGGCTCAGCGTCAAGTTGTGCCACTGTTTTGATGATTAAGGATAGTTATAAGATTCCTTCTGCAGAGGAGCGTGGTTGGGTAAGATTTTTTACTGAACTACATATTCCTTTTGATGAAGTGATTGTTCCTTCTCTTAAAGCGGTGGATTTTTCTCAGTATTCTCTTGTTGTCCTTCCTTCAAAAGCTAGGCTTGCAGAGGAGGTAATAGAGCTTTTGGATGACTTTGTTTTCAAGGGAGGAAAGCTTCTTGTCTCTGGAAAGAGTGTAAAGCTAAAAAGTATCGGGGTGAGTCCTAAAGTGGCCCAGAATGAGGCTACAGGTGCATATTTGAAGCTGTCTTCTGCGGATAAGGCCATTCTTGGGGCGTTGAAGGATAGGTCTTTTGTGCCCGTTGGGAAGGGCTGGTATGGTTATGAAGGAGAGGCCAAGAGCTCTCTTTGTGCCATAATGCCGCCACAATGCTTTGGTCCGCCGGAGCTGTGCTATGAAAAGGAAGAGCCCACGGGAGGTTTTGGGCTTCTGATTAATGATTACGGAGCAGGTAAGACGGCGTATCTGCCTTGGGAGATTGGCACGCTGTATTTCAATGAAGGGTACGATGTTTGGTTCCTGTTTGCCAAAGCTGTCGTGGAAGAGGTTCTTGGACAAAAGAGTATTGCTCCAGAGCTTTCTGAGATGGTTGAGGTGACCTACGGAAAGTGCAAAGAGGGACTTTTGGTATCGCTTGTAAATGGCACGGGACATTTTTCTACAAGTTTTTTCAAGCCGGTAGAGGTTAGGGATATTGAGATAGTTCTTCCATGGAACTTGCCTACAGCTAGTTGTTATGCGCTTTCTGGAAAGAAAGAGTGCCAGTGCGTTGTTGAAGACGGCCAGGTGAGAATAAAACTGGATAAATTGGGAATGTTTGAAACGTTAGTTATCAATAAATAAACAAAAGGAGAAATAGAAAAATGAAAAAGACATTGTTGTTTTTGGCTGTTTCGTTACTTGCTCTGTTGTTGGTCTCTTGTGGAGGCTCTGAAAAACAACAGGAAGAGGAAACTATTGAGGTAACTTGGTGGATTCCAAGGGGAGAAGACTCAACCTACTATATGTCCTATGAGGACAATCCTGCAGTTAAATATCTAGAAACACTTACTTTCAATGGAAAGAAAGTTGATCTTAAGTTTGTTATTCCTATTTCTGGTTCTGAGAGAGATAACTTCAATACTCTTCTCATGACAGAAGATTACTGTAAGATTTTTGATATGTCCTATAGCACTTCAAGTGTAGAAGAGCTCTACAGAGATGGGGTTATTTGGGATTTGACACCTTACATGGAAGAGTACATGCCAAATTATATGAGCATCCTTAAGGGAGACTCCTCTTTGGCTCCATATGTCTATAACAGCATTGACGGTGAGAAAAAAGTTGTTTCTTTGTATGCAATAACCAACGAAACTTTGGGCAACTTCATGGGTCTTAACTACAGAAGAGACTGGGTTGCTAAGTACGGAGTAAATCCTTTTACAGGAGCAGCTTTTACCTATGGCTACACTGACCCAAGTGATTACAATACCTACTATGATGATGTTGTCTTCCCTAGTGGCGGTACAGATCCTGTGTATGTAAGCGACTGGGAGTGGATGTTTGAGATTTTTGAAAAGGCTATGGCTGACTTAGGAATCACAGACGGCTACTGCATTTCCCTTTACTTCAAGGGTTATAATGAGGCTGGTGGCGGATTTGATGCTGCTTTTGGTGGCGGTAATCCAATGTGGTATTTGGATCAGTCTGGAACAGTTCAGTTTGGTGGTACTTCTGAAGCCCTTAAAACCTACATTCAAATGATGAATAGTTGGTATGAAAAAGGATGGCTTGATAAGAGTTTTGCTGAGCATACAACAGACCAGCCTTATGCAATTGACAGTGCAAAGATTAACAGTGGAAAGGTTGGAGCTTTCGTTGGTCGTAGAGGAAACTCTGGTGGACAAATGGACAATGGAGATGCCGCTACTTCTGGTATCATGGTTTATGGTGCAAGACCAGCTATAAATGATGTTTACGGCTCAGACGCAGTAAAAAACAAGGAGCCTTTCAGCCTTTACCAGTATTCCCACCTCAGAGGAAACTTGGTTGTTTCCAAGAAAGCCTCAGAGGAAGAACTCAAGACTATCTTGACTATGCTTGACTACCTCTACACGGAAGAAGGCGGTTGCTTGCTTGCTTTTGGTCTGACAAAAGAGCAGAACGATATCATGCAGGATTCTACCTATGCAAAATATGACCTTACAGATGGTGCTTTTGAACGAGAGCAGAATGCAGATGGAACAACTTCTTATCACAGAGACGAAAAACTTCTTTCAGATAATGACCTTGCCTCTGCAATGGCAGCAAAGAGATTAACTACAGGCTACTACTCCAAAGGCTTTGTTCCTGCTTTGAATGAAAGCTACACGGTTTGTGCTCTTCGTAATATGGCCCAGTGGGACTATTACTACAACACCGGTTATATGGACAAGGCAATTCGTAACCAGTTTACATCGGATGAAGCCTCTACCTATTCCAAGGTATATTCAAATGTCGATACATACATGTCTCAGAATATCCCTAAGTTCATAACTGGAGATTTGGATGTGAACGGTAAGGATTGGGATACCTACTGCAAGATGCTTAAAAAATACTCACCAGAGAAGGTGACTAAGGCATATCAAAGAGTAATTGACGCTGTAAAATAAGGATTTAAACTCATGTTTGAAAAGAAGACTGTAGCAGTACTAAAGGAAAATACTTGGAAATATGATTTCAAGCGTAACTGGGTGATTTATCTTATGTTCATCCCACTTCTTGTGTATTTCCTAATCTTCCATTATGCACCAATGTTTGGATTAATCATGGCTTTTGAGGATTTCAAGCCCTCCAGAGGCTTTTTAGGAAGCACTTGGGTAGGACTTGAAAACTTCAGGGAACTCTTTACCGGAGACACTTTCCCAAAAGTTTTAAGGAATACAACAGCTATGGCTGTGCTTAATCTGACCCTAGGCTTTGCTGCTCCAGTCTTGATGGCCCTCTTTCTTTCTGAGGTGAAATTCAAGCATTTTAAGCGAAGCGTACAAATTATGAGCTACATGCCATACTTTGTTTCTGCAACAGTTGTCTGTTCTCTGGCAAGTGAATTTCTTTCCAGTACAGGTGCTTTGACCATGTTCCTATCTCTCTTTGGTTTTGATAAACAAAACTGGTTGGCAAACCCAAACATTCCAGTTTTCTGGCTTATTAATACCTTCTTGGGAATATGGCAAGGCACAGGATGGGGCGCAATTATTTACATGGCAGCCATTGCAAATGTAAGCAAAGACCTACACGAGGCTGCTATGATGGACGGTGCAACTAGATGGCAGAGAATGTGGAAAATTACCTTCCCAACAATTCTTCCATTAGTATTGGTTATGTTCATTATGAGAATAGGTCTTGTCTTTAGAACTGGTTTTGACAAGATTCTCCTTCTCTATATGCCTATGACCTATGACACTGCAGATGTTTTGTACACCTACACCTACAGAATGGCTTTTGGATCCCAGATAAACTACGGCGTTTCTACGGCATCTGGTTTATTCCAATCTGTGATTGGAACAATTCTTTTGCTTATATCCAACAAGATAAGCAGAAAAGCTGCAGGCTCAAGTTTGATTTAAGGAGGGAGTATGAGAAAAAAGCAACTTAAAATTTATGGACATACAGGGTTCGTTGATACTCATACACCCCTTGAAAAGGTTGCAGATGTAATTCTAGTTTTAGTTTTTGCTTTTGTTGCCTTTGTCAGTGTTGTGCCTCTTTGGCATACTCTTATGAGTTCTCTTTCTGACGGCAAAACTTTGATGCAACATGAAGGTCTTGTTTTACTGCCGGTTGGCGGGACGACTCTTTCTGGTTACAGACTGACCTTAAGAGATAACAGTATAATGATGGGCTACCTAAATACCATCATCTATGTGGTTGGAAACGTGTTCTTTGGAACCATCCTTAACGTATTGGGCGGATACGTTCTTTCAAGAAAGACAAAGCTTAAGTCAACTCTTACAGCTTTTGTTGTTTTCACCATGATTTTCTCTGGCGGAACCGTCCCTCTTTACATGGTTTGTAAAAAACTTGGTATGGTGGGGACCAGATGGGCTTTGGTTATCCCTCATTGCACAAATGCTTCCTTTGTCGTAATGAGTATCAAGGCTTTTGATTCAGTTCCAAAATCTATTGAAGAAGCAGCTAGAATAGACGGCGCAGGGCACTTTAGAGTTATGTTCCAAGTCATGCTCCCACAGTGTTTTAGCTACATTCTGGTAACAATTGTCAACACGGCAATTATAGCCTGGAACGCATGGTTGTCCGCTTCCATATACGTTCCATCCGACAAAACTAAATGGCCACTTCAGCTATGGATTAAAGAGCTGGTAGCCAACAACGCAGAATTCATGAACTGGTCTAATCCCGATTATTCCAGATATCTGATTCAGTACTGCGTAATTACCCTTGCAACTCTTCCTTTGATAGCAGCATTCCCTCTCTTTATCAGAAGACTTGAGAGAGGAATGGCTCAAGGTGGAGTTAAGGGTTGATAGATATAGCATAAGTAACATCTAGGAGGAAAAAAGATGAGAAAAAACAGTATTATTGTGACTATTTTGCTTGCAAGCTTACTATTAGTGAGCCTTGTAGCATGTTCTAAGGGAACTTCAAATCAGTCAGCTACAACTGCAACAGAAACTACAACTGTAGTAGAAACAAAGGCTGAGACAGAGACAAAGGCAGAAGCAGAGGCCCCTGCCGTTGTTGAAAAGGCTGAAGAGCCAGTAGAGTTGACAATTGATCAGAAGCTTTGTGCAGATATGTGGTGCTATAGCTTCTCAGCTGCTGGTTATGGCGATTATGTATTCTTCTTCCATTTCTACCCAGAAGATCCTGTTCTTGGCTCTGTTTACTATGCAGGTATGTCCAACAACAGAATTAATTTCTCTGGAACCTACAGAATTATGGAAAGAGAATATCAGTATGCAGCCTACAAGACCAGAGAAGATGAACAGGCTGACAAGTCTGCTATTGAAGGTACTGCCCCATATACCGTTATTCTTTATGACTGGGAAGGCAATATTGTTGGTAGCGTAGGTTTTGATGGCGAAAAGCTTATTAATGCTCAAGATAAAAAGACTGCAAAGGTCTACGCAACCGGTTCTGCACCATTTTTCTATGAGAAGAATGACGGCTCCTATGATTCTACAGTTGCAGGCGAAGTTCCTCAGGTAGTTTACGAGTACACAGCACTTGAAGATGAAACTTCTGTAATTCAGATTAATCATAATCACACCTACACAGACCTTGTTGCAGCAATGATTGAAGGAACCTGGACTGTTTCTGACAAGGATGGAGAATTGAACTTTGCACTTAAGCCAAATGACTCTACAGATACTCCTGCAACTCTTGTTGTGGCCGCAGACAAGCAGACGGCGGTTTACACAGCAGAAGGCTCAGACCCTGTAGAGATGGGAATCCCAGCTGTAGCAGTTGTCGTAGAGAATGTTATGGAAGGAACCACCCCAACTTCTTATGGCATTGATGCAACCATTACAGCACAGTTGATGAGTGACGGTACTTTCACTGTAATTGCTGCAGTAGCTGGAAGAGAAATGGAAATTGATAAGGGAACTTGGACTTGCGAGAGCGGTTACAAGTTTACCCTGAACTGTGAAAAAGCAGGCGTTCTCCTTTCTGATATTGTTGAAAGAAGCGTACATCTTATTTACAAGCAGGCTGGAACCAAGATTGGTGACATTGAAGCTGATCTTGTAACAAAGCAGTAAAAAAATTGGCCCAGAAGGAACAGGAAAAATGTCATACATGGAATTTAGTAAAAAAATAAAGACAATAAAGACAGAGGTTTTTGTTGCTGGCGCAGGTACTGCGGGTTTTGTTGCGGCGGTTGCTGCTGCAAGAACTGGTGCTAAAGTCCTTCTTATTGATAAACTTCCTGTTCCTGGCGGAACTTTAACAAATGGCGGAATAGGCTTTAATTCCTATTTTAGCCAAAGTGTACCTGGTGGAGAGGAGTCTAGAAGAATAGTTGGAGGCATACCGTACGAGGTAGCTCTTAGACTTGAAGAAATAGGCTCCTCCACTGGGTTTGAAAAACATGAAAATGACCACTATAGAATCCCATACCGATTCATGGCAGATCATGAAGCACTAAAAGCAGTTGCTTCTTCAATGCTTATGGAAGCAGGTGTAGAGGTTCTGCTGCAGACTTCTCTTGCAGATATTATTTCTGAAGAGGGAAAAATTAAGGCTGCAATCATAACTAACAAAGCTGGACTGGTTGCTGTTGAAGCAAAACAGTACATAGATGCTACTGGAGATGGAGACATTTGCCGTTTTATGTCTCTTAGGCAAAAAGAACTTTGGATGGACTACGACAAGGTTTGTGGAGGTCCAACAGGGCTCGTTTTTGGTATGGGTGGAATAGATTTTGAGAAAGCCTGTAAAGAAAACGGAGGGGCCTTCAAGCCCATAAGTGAAAAACGTTCTAAAGATGGCAAACATCTTGGCCTTGAACGCTATTCCTTTGCACATGTGATGCATAAAGATAAATATCCTAAACTGTGTGCTCTGCCAATTAATTTTTTCACCTCCTTTCAGAGCATCCATCCAGGGGAAGCTACCTATATAAACAATTCCAAATTCCCAAAACTGAACGCTATTGACCCCGTTCAATATAGCAAGGGAGAGATGGAAGCTAGAGTTTTAATTGTGAAGATGGCAGAAGCCTTGAGAGAAGAGGTTCCAGGTTTTGAAAACTCTTACATAAACTGGGCAAGCATTCAGTTAGGAGTTAGAGCAAGTGTAATTACAGAATGTGATTACATGATAACGCAAGAAGACATAACAGAAGCCAGAAGATTTGAAGATGAGATAGGGCTTTATGGCTTCCATGACTACGCCCCCAAGAAAGCGGAACTTTTCTGCAAGAATCCAGGCTTTTATGGCCTACCTTACAGAATGCTACTTCCTCTGGGCGCAGACAATTTATTTATTGTAGGCCGATGTGTGACGTACGACCTTGAAGCACATATGTCAACAAGAAATACCGTTTGTTGCATGGAAATGGGACAAGCATCAGGCACGGCGGCTGCGCTTTGTGCTAAAGAAGAAATTGGAACAAGAAAGCTGGATTATGCAAAGTTAAGAGCGGAGCTTTTGGCTTCTGGCGTAATTCTACAGTAGGACATAGATATGACAATTGAAGAACAAATAGAGAAAGCCAATGCAGAGGTAATGAGCCTTTTTCTCAATGCTCGGCCTGTCTGGACAGACGTAAGACCTGCAATAGAAGTGGTGCCTGGAATGAAGAAAAATCTTATCCTTCATCCCGGTCCTCCTATTGATTTGAAGAATATTGTTTTCCCAATTAAAAATTCCATTTGTGGAGCCGCCGTACATGAAGGCTTGGCAAAGAATGTAGAGGAAGCTTGGGAGAAGGTGCTTTCTGGTGAGATTGAAACCGCACCTGCTCAAAATTACAGTTGCGGTTGCGCTGCCTCAATGACCTTAAGCGCCTCAATGCCTGTTATTGTTGTTGAAGACAAAAATGGCGGTGGGCGTGGATTCTCTACCCCACATCCAGGTCCAAAACCAAAGGTGCTACGTTGGGGGCTTTATGATGAGGAAGTTGAGGAAGATTTGAAGGCCTTTGAACGCGACTACTGTCCTGCTCTTGGCGAGGCCGTTAGAAAAAGTGGTGGCATAGATATAATCAATATCCTTTCTAAAACTGCAGGCATGGGAGATGAAAACCATAATAGACAACCGGCAGGTTCCATGTGTCTGGCTCTTACCCTTGCTCCTTGGCTGCTTGATTGCAATGCCGATAAATCTGTTATAAAAGCGTTTTTGGCAAACGACAGATTCTTCCTTAATCCAGTTATGGCCTCCGCACTAAGTATAGTTTCAGTTGCAAAAACCATCAAAAACTCCTCAGTAATGGTGGGAATGGGTGGTAACGGCACTAAATTTGGAATCCAGATAGCTGGTACCGGCAACAAATGGCATACCGCAGAAGCCCCGTACATTGAGGGCGTAATGCTTAAGCCTTCCTACACTAAAGCCGATAGCGTTAGATACATGGGCGATAGCTGTGTAACTGAAGTTTACGGGTTTGGTGGAATGTGTGCCATTGCGGGTCCTATGTATATGAAACTTACCGGTTCTACTATCAAGGAAGCTTACAGCAGAACTGAAAAAGCAAGAACCGTCTCTCTTGGAGAGCATAGGTTTGCTCCAGTTCCATGGGATGACTATAAGGGACAGCCCGTTGGCGTAGATGTAAGAAAGGTTGTTGGTTATAACGTTCTTCCTATCAGCCATGGCGGCTCCGGCCTAAAAACTGGTGGACAGGCAGGCGCAGGTGCAGCAGAGCTTCCAAGGGAATGCTTCAAGAACGCCCTTGTTGGATTAGCAGAAGAAATGGGAATTTTGGAGAATATTTAAAAATGCAAACCTTTTTTAAAATACAAAAAAACACATATATCGATTCCCTTGAAACCCTCTTTATGATGAGTGTTCTAAACAACCAGAAAGGGGTGGAGATTGCTTTTGCGGGTATGGCGGTACCTGCCTTGTTAGCAGACCTTGAAAAAAATAATCTGTTAATAGAGGAAGTCAAAGCACTAAAGTCTTCAGATTTCCTTGTGGTTGCTCGCTGTGATTCACAAGAGGTCTTTAATACTGCAATTTTGGAAGCAGAGAAGCAGTGCAAATGGACAGATGAAGATAAGATAGATAGATGCAACGATATAAAAAAAGCAGTAGCAATTTGTCCTTCTGCAAACCTTTGTCAGATTGAAGTTCCTGGCGAATATGCTCTTGAAGAAGTTACCAAGGCTCTTAATCTTGGGCTTCATTGTTGTGTCTTTAGCAATAATGTTCCTCTTAAAGATGAAAGAAAGATGAAAGAGCTTGCCGTGGAGAAAGGGCTTTTATGCATGGGGCCAGACTGCGGCGTTGCTAATATAAATGGGGCAGCACTGGTGCTGGCCAGCATTAATAATCGGGGTCCATTTGGGATATGTGGAGCTTCAGGTACAGGAATTCAGCACGTTGCCGCCATTTTGCACGAGTATGGCTCTGGAGTTAGCCAGACGATTGGTACGGGAGGAAACGATCTCAAGCCGGAAGTTGGTGGCCTTATGATGCAAATGGGGCTTGCGGCGCTTGAGGCAGATCCTGAAACTAAGTATATAGTTCTCATTTCCAGAAAACCGGGCGAAGGGGTTCTGGAAGTCTTGCTGGAGAAGATTAAGGCCTGCACAAAACCTATTGTGGTTTTCTTTATGGGTTGCGACCGCGCTCAAATAGAGGCTTGTGGTGGAATTTATGCTGCGAATTTGGACGATTGTGCAGATAAAGCCCTTAGTTTAATTGGGAAAACCTTTCAGCCTGAGACGGAAGAGGAGCTGGAAAAGCTTGCACAAACGGCGGTTGATGGCATGAAGTCCAGCCAGAAATATCTTAGAGGAATGTATACAGGTGGCACCTATATGGATGAGGCTATGAGGACCATGGAGAAAGTTATTGGACCGGTGTGGTCAAATGCTCCACTTGCTTCTCAGTATAAGCTTGAAGATTCGTATAAGAGTCTTGAAAACACCTGTGTGGATTATGGTGAAGAGGAGTTCACTTTGGGTAAGCCACACCCAGCAATAGATCCTAGTGTCAGAAAGCGTGAGATTATGAGAGAAGCCCAGGATGAAGAAGTGGCTGTCATAGTTCTTGACTTTATTCTTACTCCTCCTGGACATTCAGATCCTGCTGGAGATGTTATTCCAGAAATTGAAAAGGCAGTTGAAAAGGCCAAAGAACAGGGAAGAAAACTTGTTTTTATTGCTTCTGTTCTGGGAACCAGTGCGGATCTTCAGAATAAGACCGCTCAGGAAAACAAGTTAAAAGCTGCAGGAGTTATAGTCTGCAGAACCAATAATAGTGCTTCCAAGCTGGCTGCCTTGATTGTAAAAAAGCAGGGGGAAAAACATGTTTGAAACGGACAAGATTATAAAACTATTTAATTCGGAGCTTGTTGTTGCAAATGTTGGCCCTTCTTCCTTTGCAAAGGCTATTGGAGACCAAGGGTACAAGACGGTTCAGGTGGACTGGGCTCCTCCTACAGAAGAAGACGAACTTATTCAAAAACTTCTCAAAATCATGGGAGGAGTTTGATGAAAATCCTTGTCTGTAATGCTGGAAGCACCTCCTTAAAGTTTAAGCTCTATGAAATGCCGGCTGAAAAAATTATCGCTTCAGGGGCAGTAGAGCGTATAGGTGCTAAAGATGACGCTATCTTTAGATATGGAAAAGAGATAAAGAATAAAGTCGATATCCCTTCTTATAAGGCTGGAATAGAGCTGTTCTTTTCCTCTCTTGCTGAAAATGGCGTTTCCTACAAAGACATTGATGCAGTTGCCTATAAAACTGTGTTATCCAGAACCTGCTTTGAAACCGCTGAGTTGACGCCAGAGGTCCTGCAGGGAATGAAAGACTGGTCTGTTCTTTCTCCGGTGCACAGTGCTGCTTATTTGCAGTGCATTGCTGCAATGAAAGAAGTCTTTCCTAATGTAAAAATGGTAGGTGCTTTTGAGACTGACTTTCATAGAACAATACCTCTTTCTAGGAAACTTTACGGGGTGCCCTACGAGTGGTATGAAAAGTTTGGAGTTCAGAGACTTGGGTTCCATGGTGCCTCCCACAGTTATATTGCTGAAGTTCTTAATAAAGAAAAGTCTAATTACAGAGCTATTTCTTGTCATCTTGGGGGAAGTGCTTCTGTCTGTGCAATATTAGACGGCAAAAGTGTAGATACCAGCTTTGGAATGTCCTTGGAAACGGGGTTGATTCATGCAAACAGAGTTGGAGATATGGATCCAACTTTGGTTTATTATCTTGAAAGTTGTGGTTTGTCTCAGCAGGAAATCCTTGAAGGACTTCAGAAAAAAGGTGGCTTAAATGGAATCTCTGGCGTAGGCGGAGATTTAAGATATGTTGAAGCTGAGATGCATAAGGGAAATGAACGTGCGAAGCTTGCTTTGGACGTTTTTGTAACAGGGATAGTTCACTATATTGGCGCCTTTGCAATGGATTTAGGGGGGCTGGATTATCTTGTTTTCACGGCAGGAATTGGTGAACATTCCCCCTACATAAGGCAAAAGGTCTGTTCCTCTCTTGGGGCTCTTGGTGTCAAAATTGATGATGAGAAAAATGCTAAAAATGAGAGCGTCATTTCTAGCAAGGACTCGGCGGTAACTGTAAAGGTTATTCCAACTGACGAGGAAGTGATTGTTGCAAGAAGAGCAATGCAAAATATTTTGAAGGAGAATATAAGCGTATGAAAGTAGGATTTATCGGTCTTGGAATTATGGGTAGCCCAATGGCTAAGAATTTGATGAAGAAGGGGTATTCTCTTGTGGTGAATACTCACAAGCAGAAGACTCTTGATGAGTTTAAGGCTTTAGGTGCAGAAATTGCTTCTTGCGCCAAGGAAGTTGCCCAAAAGTGTGACGTTATTATCACAATGCTTCCAAATAGCCCTCAGGTCAGAGAAGTAGCTCTTGGTGAAGGTGGAATTATTGAAGGTGCAAAAGAAGGACTTGTTCTGATTGATATGTCTTCAATTGATCCGGTTGAGACAAAAGCAATTGCAGCTGAACTTAAAAAGAAAGGAATAGATATGATGGATTGTCCTGTTTCTGGCGGAGAGCCAAAGGCAATAGATGGTACCCTTTCTGTTATGGCTGGTGGAGAAAAAGCTCTCTTTGACAAATATTATGATATGTTAATGTCAATGGCTGCAAGTGTTGTTTATGTTGGTCCAATTGGCTCTGGAAATATCGCAAAGCTTGCAAACCAGATTATGGTTGCCTGCAATATTGCTGCTATGAGTGAGGCTCTTTCTTTTGCAAAGAAGGCCGGTGCAGATCCAAGGCTCGTGTTTGAGGCTGTAAAGGGCGGACTTGCTGGTTCTTCAGTTCTTAATGCAAAGGCACCAATGGTTCTTGGTAGAAATTTCAACCCAGGCTTTAGAATTGAGCTGCATATTAAAGATCTCACAAACGCTCTCAATGCTGCTCATGCAATCTCTTCTCCAGTTCCTCTTACTGGTGAAGTCATGGAAATGATGCAGAATCTAAAATCAAGAGGTCTTGAAAAAGAAGACCACAGCGCTCTTGCAAAATACTATGAGCTTCTCAGTGGCGTGACAATTGAGTAAAGCAGAAAGGCTAAAAAAAATTAAAATCAGTTAAAAGAGTGTAAACCAACTCAATTTATCGCAACTAATATGAATTATAGGGGCAGACTAGAATGGGGTGAACCCAAGAAAGGCCTGTTCCTTTTTTTGATTTATATGGAGGTGGAAAATGAGAAGGGGAAGATTGTTAGTTTCATTACTGGCTTCTTTTATAGCTATTTCTCTGTTTGTTGGTTGTGCAACAGTTCCAAAATACACGACAACTGCAACCATTAAAGGCGCAGATTGCCCACAGGCTCAGTTTGCTGCAGGCGATATTGCAGACGCTCTAAAGGAAATTTCCGTAGGCGTTGTGGAGGAAAATGCAGAGTGGGTTATTCGCTTTGCGGATATCGATTCAAGTTTAGGAGAGCAGGCCTACAGGATTGAAGTTCTTGGCAAGGTTATAGAGATTACAGGCGGAGATGAGAGAGGCCTTATGTATGGTGGCTTGGATCTTTCTGAGCAGATTATTATTGCAGGGGATCTTCAAGGAATTAAGAGTAGTTCTGTAACTCCTTATATTAAAGATAGAGGCTTCAAGTATCATACTCCACTTGATCTCAGATGCCCATGTTATCCAAGTATTGGAGATTCTGGCATAAATAACATAGAGAACGTCTGGGATATTGAGTTCTGGCATGAGTTCATAGATACAATGGCTAGAGACCGTTTTAACACTTTGTATATTACAAACATCAATCCGTTTGCTAGCCTTGTTAAGGTTGAAGAGTACCCAGATTGTGCAATAGATGATGTCTGGGCTCCAACAATCCCATATGATGATACCTACAAAGGCAGTCTTGAGGACGCTGTAAGAGAAGAACACTGGCAGGAAGGCAACTACAAAGTAGTCAAGGAGATGACTATTGATGAGAAAATTGCCTTCTGGCAGGAAGTAATGGAGTATGGACAGGAAAGAGGCGTTGATTTCTATTTTAGAATCAACCACATTCATGTTTTTGCTGAGCATGGAAAGTACGGCATTACAGATGATATGGATAATCCAGTAACAAAGGATTACTACCTTAAGAGTGCTACAGCCCTTCTTAAGACTTATCCGCTAATCAAAGGCCTTGATATAAATGATGGTGAAAACATGGGTTGGGATAACTCTGATGAAGGCGAGACTATTAGACTGCAGTGGCTACATGATGTCTATGTTCCTGCAATCAATGCTGCACTTGAAGCAGACCCAGACAGAGAGCTTTCTCTTGAAGGTGCTATATGCCAATATGGTGACGATACCTATACCAAGGATCTCAATGAAAGATGTGAGCTTGCTTATGGTGTTGCGTTTGCAAGTACTCATATGTATGCTACCAGCACTCCTCAGGAGAAAGGGTATTTAGACGCTTCAGAGATTGATAATGTAGTTATCTCTTTCCGCAATGAAGACAGCTTTGATCTTAGATTTGGAGATTATGATTTCTACAAAGATTTCATAGATTGCATGCCTGCAGACAAAATGAAAGGCTATATGACTGGTTCTGATGGTTATTGTTATCAGCGGGATTATTCCAGTACTGATCCAGAGCTTCAGGGAGAGCTTTATCTTGAAAAACATTGGTTAAATTACGTACTACTTGGTCATCTTTCTTACAATTTTGATCTAGATGAAGATTATTTTGAGGCACTTTTAGAAGAGCACACAGACCATACTGCGGATACTGATCTTCTCTTTGAGACAACTTGTACCGCCGGTAAAGTATTCCCAACCATAAGTAAACAATACTTCAATGGAAATAGTGATTACACCTGGTTTGTATCAGGCTCTTGGAGTCATCCATCTACAAATGGCTATATTGGCGTAAAGAAGTTCATCAGAAGTACGAACGTTTATCCAAATGGTGGATGTATGCCAATTGAGACCTACTGTCTTGCTTTAAAGAACGGGGAAGAGCTTGATTCTAGTCTAGTTACTCCAGTTCAGACTGCAGAGAAACTCAGACAGATAGGAGAAGAGGTTCTAGCTAATGTGGCAAAGATTCGCTCTGAAGTAAAACAAAGTAAGAAAATGTCTTATGGCGAAAAGTACTTCTGGAATCTTCTTTCTGATGATGAAGCCTTAGGATATCTTGCACTTTATTATTCAGAAAAGATCCTTGGTTCAGTTGATTTGAGAATGTACAATGAGACAGAAGACACGACTTTGCAGGCTTCTTCTGTGGCACATCTTGAAGCTTCCTATGAGAATTGGCTCAAGTATGCAGAGATTGTAAGTGAACATTATGTAGTTCAGCATCTTGCTAGACTTGGAGATTTTGATGTTAATGAAATCTCTAAATCTGTTGCTGCTGATATTGAAGTTGCCAGAAAGTGGAAGCCAAGATATCTTGCACCTACATATGTAGTTCCTACAAAGGGCGAGTTCTTCTCTTCAAAATAATAGCTTTAATGTTGATTCTAATAGGGAGGTGAGGCTTAAGCCAAACCTCCCTATTTTATATTATTTGATTTTCAGAAAAGGACTTGAACTCAGAGGGTGTCATTCCAGTTTCTTTCCGGAATACATTGCAGAAGTAGTTTTGAGAGGAGAAGCCAAGAGCTTCTGCAATTTCATATATTGGATTGTCGCTTGATTGTAGCATCCATTTTGCTTCTCCAATCTTTTGTTTTCTGATGTAGTCTGTTATGGTCATACCACATTCTTTTTTAAAAAGACGTGACAGGTGCTGAGGAGAAGTCTCTGCAACTGAGGCAAGTTGTTCCAGTGTAAGATCTTCAGTGAGATTTGTTATTATATATTTTTGTACTCTGATAATCCTATAGCTATGGTTCTCCAGATTAAGCCTTGTAATGGCATCACAATAGGTATTTATCATCTGAGAAATGATTTCAATTATTTCCTCTTGATTGTGGCTTGCCTCAATGGATTTAGCTACTTTGTCAGAAATTGAATGCAGATAAATAGGGGGAAGGCCCGTTGATTCTGCTGTCAGTCGGAAAATTGTGTTTAAGATAACTGTTATGTTTTTTTCGTATCTGAGGCGGTTAGCCCCTAGACGATCCCTTGTTGTCTGCCCATATACTTCGCTTGCCTTTCTCAAGGCGTCTTGGTTTTTGGGAACAAGTAACTCTTGTAGCCGAGCTTTGTCGGCTTTGACAATGGCTTGTCTGATTTGTTGTTCAAACAGATATCCTTCTGATATATGCTTTTCAGAGATTCTGTTGTTTGACATCTGACTGAGAATGAACGTTTTTTTCTCTGAATCTTTATTAGTCTCTGATTCTTTGTAGGTAGTTATTTCCGTATTGCTTTCCAAGGAGAACATCAGACACACCAATATTTTCCAGGCCTCTATAAAGGAATCGTCCTTTATTGGAATTGCAGATAGAATGTTTTTGATGCTATTTTCTGAAAGCTTGGAGCCCGATTGTTCTTCGCAAGCTCTGATTAATGGTTCTGGATCTTTGTTGCCTTTGAAAAAGGGGCCAAAGGAAACGCTGAGGTTTTGTTCAGAAAGATTAACTACAAGGAATGAGAGATTGTTTGAATCTTCAAGAAGGAAGAGTTTTCCTACTTCATTTATGTTGAGAATCTTTGTTAATACTTCTGAATTCTGTAATACCTTAATGATAAGGTCATTGGCTATTTCAAAAGTTAGAGTTTCAAATGAATTAGATTCCTTGTCATAGGCATTTGCCTGTAGCCCCATGACTTTCCCAAAAGCTTCGATTTTACTTTTCAATATTCCATCAAGCATGTTTATATAGTATCGTAAATAAAAGAAGTGTCAAGAAAATGTAATACTTGCTAAAAAACTATAAAGGCTCTTTTTGCTAATCAATCATAAAACATGTTAAAAGAATGCAAATATCTGAGATTTTATTAGCTAGAATTAAAATCAAGAGCTGGTATGGTACTGCCTAGCAGGAACCCACCAGAAAAAATTGGAGGAAAACATGAAGAAGATTTCTGTTTTGTTGAGTGTCATGATTGTTATGTTAGCCCTTGTCAGTTGTGCAACAAAGGCTGTCGCAGAAGTTCCTGCTGTTGCTGAGCCAGTAGAAGAAGCTCCTGTTGCTAATGTTTGTCCATTTGCAGGTGAGTACTATGTTGAATTCACTTCTCAGGATTCCACAGAAGCTGAGGCAGGCGAAGAGTTTGTAATTGGCGAGGATTGGACTGTTACTGGAGCTATGGAAGGCAGTGGAATGACAGGTTTTGCTGGTACAATTGCTGAAGATGGTTCATTTACAGCTGAGTTTACAAGACTTGGTGGTTCTATGGTAGGACAGGTGAATGCTGATGGAACAGTAGCAGCCACAGCAGATGTCCGTGGAAGAAAATCAACCATTACTGGTAACAAACTGTAATACTTTTTAGGTATTGAAGGAGGCCACCACTCTGTGGTGGTCTCATCACATAGGAACTAGGAGCGAAAATGACAGATTTACCATTTCTTTCAGCTCATAAAATTTGCAAATCCTTTGGCCCTACAAAAGCCCTTGTTGATGTGGATGTCACAGTTAGAAGGGGAGAAATCAGGGGTCTAATAGGAGAAAACGGATCAGGAAAATCAACCTTTTCTTCAATAGTTGCCGGAGCCCAGAAAGCTGACAGCGGAACTTTTGAGCTAGAAGGAAAACCTTATGATCCAAAACACATGGTTGATGCCCAGAACCATGGAATAAGCATGATTGTTCAGGAAATGGGTACAATTGGTACTATCTCAGTTGCCTCTAATATTTTTATTGGAAGGCTTGAGGAGTATACAAAGTTTGGTGTTGTAGATTTTAAGACATTAAACAAAAAGGCAAATGAGATACTTGCCAGCATAGGAGCTTCTGATATCAAGGCGGAAACTTTGACAGGAAGGCTCAATTTTGAAGATAGAAAGATTGTTGAGATTGCTAGAGCAATGGTCTGCAATCCTCAACTGTTGATAGTTGATGAGACAACAACTGCATTAGCTCATAAGGGAAGAACAATCCTTTATAAGCTTATCAAGAGAATGCATGATGAGAATAAGGCCGTCCTTTTCATAAGCCATGACTTAGAAGAGCTTGTTAAAGTGTGTAATACAATTACCGTTTTACGAGACGGACATATCATTGATACCCTTGATGAACAAAACATGTCCATTCCACTTATGAGGAACTTGATGGTTGGAAGGGAACTAGTTGGAAGCTATTTCCGTGAAGATTATGATGGCTCCTTTAGTGATGAAGTTGTCCTTAAAGCAGAACATATCACCTATGGTTTGCTTGAGGATTTTAATATGGAACTTCATAAGGGTGAAATCTTGGGCATTGGGGGACTTTCCGCATGTGGAATGCATGAACTTGGAAAAGTTCTGTTTGGAGCTTTTAAAACCTTAACCGGAAAGGTCTCAAAGGATGGAGTTGTCATAGACAGCACCGTTACTGCTGTAAAAAATAAGATAGCTTATGTTTCTAAGGAGAGGGACAAAGAGGGAATTATACTGAATGCAAGTATCAGAGAAAATATTGTAGTCCCATCCTTCCAGGAACTTTCAGGTAAGTTTGGCATTATTAAGACAAAGGATGAGGAAGAACTTGCCATAAAAGAAGCAGAAGAGATGCGTATCAAATGTCGTAATGTCAATCAGAGGGTATCGGAACTCTCTGGAGGAAACAAACAGAAGGTTGTTTTTTCTAAGTGGTTGGCAAAAGACTGTGATGTGTTCATCTTGGATTGTCCTACAAGAGGTATTGACGTTGGGGTTAAGGCTTCCATGTATCAGTTGATTTACTCTCTTAAAAAACAGGGCAAGTCAATAGTAATGATTTCTGAGGAATTACCGGAACTGATTGGAATGAGCGACAGGATGATGTTCATGAAGAATGGAAAAGTCTCTGCCTATGTAAACCGCGACAAATCTGTGACAGAACAGACTGTAATTGAACACATTATTTGATTGAGGGGCGAGTAGAAACATGAAAAAGCAAAATGAAAAAGAAGAAGCCCTTGAACTTAAGATTAAAAGAAAAGAAAGGCTAATCAATATTCTTCCCGTTCTTGGACTTGTTTTGATAGCTGTGGTAATGATAATTGCCACAAAGGGAAAGATTCTTTCAAAGGCTAGTTTGTCCAACCTAATTGTTCAAGTTTTCACAATCACCTTGGTAGGTGTTGGCGCGGTATTTGTGTACGCACATGGAGGAATGGATTTCTCAATAGGATCCACAAGTGGTCTTGCTCAGTTCGTATGTGCATATATGCTAGTGAGACTTGGAATGCCTACTTGGCTTGGAATTCTTAGTTCTATTTTTATTGGCATGCTGTGTTGTGGTATCACGGGAATTGTTGCAATTACATTGGGAGTGCATCCTTTTGTAGGGTCTTTGTGTGTCAAAACTGTTGCAGCTGGACTTCTCTCAATCTTTGCGGAAAACGTGGGTGGCCAAATTAGCATTGATTATGCCAAGTACGCATTATTCAATAATACTTGGTTAAGACTAATAGTTCTTGTTGTAATGGTAGCTATCGGGTTCTATTTGTTTGAAAATACCAAGCTAGGAAAGATTGAGAAGGTTATAGGTGGAAATGGTAGAACTGTTCAGCAGGCAGGAATTAACGTGAATAAGTATAAACTTATTGCCTACTTAATTCTTGGAGCCTGCGTTGGAATTGCCGCTTTCTTCCAGCTTACAAGACTTGGTCAAGTTTCTAGCTCCTCCGGTAGCGGGCTTGAATTTAACATGATGATTGCAATGGTTCTTGGTGGATTCCCAATGTCTGGAGGAAGCTATGCAAAATTCAGACAGTTTATCCTTGGTGGAATAACCATGACAATTCTTTCTAGTGGTTTGATTATGTGTGGTCTTGATGTCAGTTTGGTTGCTGGTGTCAAAGGCTTGATTATGTTGCTTGTTGTAGGTTTGACATATGACAGATCTGTTATGAAACAGGTCACGATGATTTCATTTTGAACAATATAGGAGGACAAGATGAAGAAAAAACTTTTAGTTGTTTTATTGGTTGCTATTCTTTGCTGCGCTGCTGTGTTTGCAAATGGGTCTGACGAGGAGACAGAAAGCAGTCTTCCTAAAAAGACTGTAGGAGTTGTTTATTCGTCATTTACAGATGCTCTTGGAAGTTCTTTCAAGGCAAGCCTTGAGTCCTTGGCTTCTTATTTTAATGTTGAATTTAAGTTTGTAGAGACTGGATACAACACAGAAGAAGCTCAGGCAATGGTAGATTCTTTGCTTCAGAGTGGCATTGACGGACTTATTTCCGTAAGTCCTTCTGTCTCAGTGCTTGAGTCTGCAAAGAAAGCTGGAATTGCGGTTGTTGGTTTAAATGACGCTATTGATGAAGAAACCGCAAAACAGTTTGCAAGTTACACAAACTATATTGGTGCAATTGTTAACAATGACTACAACATTGGAGTTCAGGCTGCTGAGGTTCTTCATGCTGCAGGATGCAAGAACATTTGTATAACTTATCTTACTCCAGGAACTTCTAAGAACCATGATGACAGATATAAAGGCTTCATGGAGACAATAAAAAAGTATCCAGAAATCACTATTCTCGCTGAGAATGCTAGCCGTGCAAAGTGGTCTGCTGCAATCAATACCTTTGCAGCTGCTTATCCTGAGATGGATGGAATCTTCATGACCGCTTGTAATGAATCGGCCTATCAGGCAATTAAGAAGAATGGACTCGTAGGGAAGGTTGTGATTGCAACAGCCGATATTTCTGAAAGCACTATTGATTATATTGAAAACGGTACCATAAAGATGATTGCTGGTGGTCAGTACAATAAGATGATGCTTGCTTTTGCTGCTCTCTATAACTTTATGTATGACGGAACAAGAATTATCAAGAGCGAGACCAATTCTTACGCAACCCCATTCATCTTTGTCGAGAGCGCTGAAGACTTTGAAAATTATCAGAAATACATTGATCCAACTACAGCAAAGTCTTTTGTCTATTCTCCAGAGTATATTGCTTCTCTTGTAAAGGGTCTGAACCCAGAGCTCACAGCTGAACAATTCAAGGCTACCTGTGAGCAGTATTCCCTCGCTGATGTTGTATCAAGGATGGGAAATTAATTCTAAATAATTAAAGAAATTAGCCCATGGCAAATCTGACATGGGCTAATGTGAGGTTTCCAATGAACGCCAAGAAAATATTAAAAAACATTCTGATGACGGCCTTGTTGCCATGTCTGATTATTTTCATCTTTGGTCTTGCTTCCCATGGAAGAACTCTGACGGCAAGGATGCTGCTTGTGACTTTTCAGCAGTGTATTGTTCCATCAATTCTTTCAATGGCTGTTGTAGGAAACCTCACACTTGGAATGTGGGATTTTTCAGCTGGTGCAGTCGTAATTGCAGCTTCAATCATAGGCGGAAACCTGATGAAGCTGACAAACACAGGCATTCCTGGTCTTTTCATATTTTGTGTTCTGATTGGTGTTGGTTTGTCATCTTTGACAGGTTTTCTGAACAATAAGCTCAAGGTACCAATGCTGGTTTTAACAATTGGTCTCATATTCATTTATGAGGCTTTGCCTAGAGTTATTTTCCCAAGTGGAATCACAATTAGGGATAAGTACACTCTTTTTGCTAGTGCTCCCTACAATTACATAGTTTTGGCGGTCGCTGCCTTAATCTGCTATTTCTTGTTTGAGAAATCTTCATACGGGCATAACATTAGAGCCCTTGGAGGAGGAAAGGAAATAGCCGTAGCCGCTGGCCTAAATGAACCTAAAATTATGCAGTTGGGCTTCACTATTGCAGGATTTTTCCTTGGCGTTGGCGCTTTCATTAATGTCTCAGAACAAGGTCAGATTATGAATGTTGCATCTCTTGATTCTGCTGGGCTTGTATTCAATGCTTTGATGGGATATTTCCTTGCTCACTTCATGGTGCGCTATTGTCCACTTCCTCTGGCCTTGATCTTGGGCAATTTCACAATGACAATGCTTTCCAATGGTTTTGTGGCCCTTGGTTGGCCTGCGACAATGCAAAGCGTTACAACGGGATTCTTCCTTCTAGTTCTTCTTGGAGTAACTTCTAATCAGGTTAGATTTGCGCGTTGGAGAATGGATAGAAAGAGAGCAAAAGAAATTAACAGCAGGCTTAATTTAGAAGCATAATTATTTTGAAGCATAATTATTTTGAAGCATGAGGCGTGAATATATTCTTGACACGGGGTGGGAGTTTCGTAAGGATTGCGGAAGTCTTTCCAAAATAAAAGCTGTTGAGCCTTCAAATGTTAGTGTGCCACATACTTGGAATAGCCTTGACGGGCAGGATGGCGGAAATGACTATTTTAGAGGCACCTGTTGTTACAGAAAGGTTTTTTCTTCTCCCAATTTTTCCAAAGATGAACAAGTTTATCTTGAGTTTGATGCAGTAAATGCTTCAGCTTTGGTATATATCAATGGAAGTCTTGTGAAAAACCATGAAGGTGGTTTCTCTGCTTTTCAGGTCAGAATTGACAATTATCTCAAAGCTGAAAATGAACTTATTGTTTTTGTAGATAACGGAATCAATGATAAAATTTATCCTCAGGTTGCTGATTTTACCTTCTATGGTGGAATATACAGAGAAGTTAGACTTGTTGTAGTTGCTTCTACTCACTTTGAATTTGGTCAGTACGGGGGCCAAGGCTTACGTCTTACACCAACTATCGTAGACAGCAAAGGGGTGCTTAGTGCTGAGGCTTGGATTTTAGGCTCCTATGACAAGGTTGTGTTCACAGTAAGAGATAAAGAGCACGAAATCTGTTCCTTTGAAGGTCCAGTAGGAGAGGTTTCAATAGATAATGTTCATTTGTGGAACGGACTGGAAGATCCCTTCCTCTATACGGTGTGTGCTGAAGTTTTTGCAGGAGGAAAGGTTGCAGATAGACTAGAGCAACAAGTTGGGTTCAGGTCTTTTGTAATAGATCCGCAAAAAGGGTTTTTCTTGAATGGTAAAAGCTATCCGCTAAGGGGCGTTTCAAGACATCAGGATAGAGAAGGTGTAGGTAATGCCATCACAAGAAAAATGCAAGAAGAGGATCTCTCTTTAATTTTAGAGTGTGGGGCAAATGCAATTAGACTTGCCCATTATCAACATAACCAGTATTTCTACAATCTGTGTGATAGGGCGGGAGTTTTGTGTTGGGCAGAAATTCCGTATATCACTAAACACATGAACAAGGGTGAAGAGAATACTGTCTCTCAGCTGTCTGAGCTGATTGAGCAGTGCTACAATCATACTTGCATATTCTGTTGGGGAATCTCAAATGAAATCACCGCAGGTGGAAACAGCCTGCAGGTTTATGAGAACAATCTAAGGCTCTATAATCTTTGTCATGAAAAAGATACGACTAGGCCAGTTGCAATGGCGCATGCCTTCATGCTCCCTTTAGGTGACCGTATTGTAAGCCTTCCAGATATCATTGGATATAACCTTTATTATGGTTGGTATCTTGGCAATATAGAGGGTTCCGGTTCTTTCCTCGACGCTTGTCATAATAGTTATCCTGATCTACCTGTTGGACTTACTGAGTTTGGCTGTGACGCAAACATAAAACTACAAACCTCCAAGCCTGTGAAAGGAGACTATACGGAGCAGTATCAGGCAAAATTTCATGAGGTAATGTGCAAGGAAATTGACAGTCGCAAGTATCTCTGGGGAACCTTTGTATGGAATATGTTTGATTTTGCTGCGGATGCAAGGGATGAAGGTGGTATAAAGGGGCGGAACTGCAAGGGCCTTGTGACGTTTGATAGAAAAGAACGCAAAGACAGCTTTTACGTTATTAAGGCTTGGTATTCCAAGGAGCCGTTTGTAAGAATTGCTGGAAGAAGATACGTAAATAGATGCGAGGATATCTCAGAAATAAGAGTATATTCCAACCAAAAAGAGGTTGAACTCTTCTGTAATGGGAAAAGCCTTGGAAAACAGAGAGGCGAGCACGTTTTTGTTTTCAATGTGGTTCTTGAAGATAAAAATGATATTAAGGCAGTAAGCGGAAATTGCAGGGACTTTATCACAATAAACAAGGTAGCCGTACCTGATCCGGGTTATCAACTTGTCTTTAATTCAAACATCCAAAACTGGTTCGATGGTCTTAAGCTTTCCGTGAAGGACGGGTTTCTCTCAATCAACGATACTATAGGCGAAATTCTCAAAACAAAAGAAGGTCAGGATATATTCAAAGCTGTCCTAGATGAGAAGGAAAAAAAGAAGTCTTCTGATGTGGCAACCCAAGTTGAAATGCCTCCAGACATGATGCAAATGGTCTTGAAAGATGTTCCCCTTGCAGAATATCTCAGACGCTATGCCTTTTCAGAAAATTATATAAGGACTATCAACGAGGAGCTTAGCAAAATTTCAACAGAATCTTTTTTGAGTAAAAGGTAGGGTTTATGACAGTCCACGAATACGGCGACAAAACCGCCTCCACAGTCCTTGTGCAAATGGTTGATGACCACGATTTTTCTACGCTTGATGCAGAAATCTCTGCCATCAAAGCTACCACCACCAAGCCCTTTTCCCTACTTGCCGTGAAGGTGGAGGACTGGAACCAAGACCTGTCTCCATGGCCTGCCCCAGCAGTATTTGGCTCCGTCCCCTTTGGTTCTGGCGCCCGCACCACGCTAGATTATCTACTTAGCCTATGTGATAACAGCGCAAAGAATTACTACCTAGGAGGGTACTCCCTCGCCGGTCTTTTTGCCCTCTGGAGCGCCTGCCAAACAGACCTCTTTGCCGGGGTGGCCGCCGCCTCTCCCTCCGCCTGGTTTCCCAACTTCACCGCCTATCTCCAATCTAACCCGATACTTACCAAAAAAATCTACCTTAGTCTTGGCGACAAAGAATCAAAAACCCGCAACCAAGTTATGGCTACAGTAGCAGACAGGATTCTTGAATGCAAAAATATAATAACAGGACAAGGAATAGAATGTTTCTTTGAATGGAACGCGGGCAATCATTTCCAAAACCCAGAGAAAAGAACTGCAAAAGCCTTCTCTTGGCTCTTATGAGCACATTTTGTTGCTTATTCCCTTATTTTATTGTAGTTTTTAAGGGAATAGACAAGGAGATAAGGGAATGCGGACTTTTAATTATTCTAAAATTAAAGAACAAAAATGGGATTCCGAGATTTTAGAACTTGTAGCCGCAATCTACAAAGAAGCAGGAAAACAAGAATTATATCTACAACGCCGGCCCGATGAACTTGATAAACTTGTTGAAATTGCAAAAATACAAAGCACAGAGTCCTCAAATGCCATTGAAGGCATCATAACCACCAGTACAAGAATTCGCCAACTTGTTGAAGAAAAAACTACCCCTAGGAACAGAGACGAACAGGAAATTGCCGGATACAGAGATGTCTTAAACCTTATTAATGAAAGTTTTGATGCAATTCCAATTACGCAAAACTATATATTGCAACTTCATAAAATTTTGTATGGATATTTGAATAATCCATATGCAGGGAGAACAAAAGCGGTTCAAAATTATATTGGTGCAACTTATCCAGACGGTCACATGGAGACCTTGTTTACTCCTCTTGCTCCATATGAAACTCCAGAAGCCTTGGATAGGATTTGTGAAGAATATAATCGTGTGATTGGGAATTTGGAAGTAGAACCATTAATAGTAATTATAACTTTCATTCACGATTTTCTTTGTATTCATCCTTTCAATGATGGTAATGGAAGGATGAGTCGCTTGCTGACAACTCTTCTGCTGTATAGAAATGGATTTTATGTAGGTAAATATATTTCTCTGGAATCCAAAATAGCTAAAAACAAAAACTTTTATTATGATGCTCTTGCACAGTCGCAAATTGGCTGGCATGAGGGAACAGAAGATGTTATACCTTTCATTAAGTACCTTCTTGGAACTATTCTTGCAGCCTATAAGGATTTTGAGGAGCGTATGGCTCTTGTTCAGACAAGATTGTCTGCCTTTGAGATGGTTAAGAAAGCAAGTAAAAACAAAGTAGGTAGATTTAATAAACAAGACATTAGAGAACTTTGTTCAACGCTTAGTGACAGTTCTATTGAAGGTGCTCTTCGTAAATTAGTAGCAGAGGGCGAACTTAAGAAAGAAGGCAAGGGCAAGAGCACTTGTTATTTCAGATTAAACTAAAGCCCCACGGCTTTTCTTGACCCAGGTTTGACTTTATTTTGTCGCAAAACCCCCAACATTTTTAGTTTTGCGACAAAAATTGTCACAAACTAAAAAAGAGGGGTCTTTTTGAGACGAAACTATTTTTTTCTATTCAAGTATAAATAATAACCCACATTCAAGAGGATCCCAACAACCGTTGCAACTGGGGCGGCAAGGCCAATTCCAGTTAAATTTGCATCTGGCTGAATACTCATGAAATAAGACAATGGCAGGCGAACAAGAAGAGTCTGCACTAAGCCCTGAAGCATGACCCAAACGGTGTGGTTGCTTCCATTGAAGTAGCCTATCATGCTGAAAAGAATTGCCGTGACAATTGTTTCTGGAGCAAAGCCCTTTAAATAGTCAAACCCATGTGCAATGACAGCTTGGTCTGAAGTAAAGAGAGAAACCAACGCATCACCTTTTATAAGAATCAAGGCAAAGACAAAAACGCCAATAGATACACCAATACCAATGCCTGTAAACATGGATTTACTTGCACGTTTTTCCTTTCCTGCGCCAATGTTCTGAGACACAAAAGAAGCCATTGACTGCATTAGAGCACCAGGAATCAACATTGCAAAACTAACTATTTTATTTGCAACTCCATAACCAGAAGAGGCTTCAAGCCCCAGTTTATTTATAAAGGCACATAGGGCAAGAAAAGAAATTTGGGTCAAACATTCTTGGAGCGCAAGAGGTAGCCCAATCTTGAATGATAGCCTACATTGGCTATTTATCCTAAAATCTTTCTTGGTT
>CAVCYP010000013.1:0-37997 GCA_963606545.1 Sphaerochaetaceae bacterium | reverse complement strand
GGCGTAAAAGCTGTCAATGATGTCAACATTGAGATCAAAGACAAAGAGTTTGTCGTACTCGTTGGCCCATCAGGCTGCGGTAAGTCAACTACCCTTCGTATGGTCGCCGGTCTGGAAGATATTTCCAGCGGAGAACTTTACATTGATGGAAAGCTCGTAAATGACGTTCCACCAAAAGACAGAGACATAGCAATGGTCTTCCAGAACTATGCTTTGTACCCGCACATGACAGTCTATGACAACATGGCATTTGGACTTAAGATCCGCAAATTCCCTAAAGAGGAAATTGATGCCCGTGTTCGTGAAGCTGCAAAAATCCTGGACATTGAGGAACTCTTGGACAGAAAACCAAAGGCTCTCTCCGGTGGACAGCGTCAGCGTGTTGCTGTAGGACGTGCAATCGTTAGAAAGCCAAAAGTCTTCCTTTTTGACGAACCACTTTCAAACTTGGATGCTAAACTTCGTGTCCAGATGAGAGCTGAGATTTCTGGTTTGCACAACAGACTCCAGGCAACAATGATTTACGTTACTCACGACCAGGTTGAAGCTTTGACTATGGCTGACAAGATTGTTGTCATGAAGCTTGGTGTCATCCAGCAGATTGGTGGCCCACTTGAGCTGTACAACAATCCAGATAACAAGTTTGTTGCTGGCTTCATTGGATCACCTCCAATGAACTTCATGATTTGCGACGTAGAAGCACAGGGAGAAGATGTCTATATTAATGAAGGCGACTTCCGCATTAAGGTCACCCCAGCACAGGCTAAGCTTCTTAAGGCTTATGCTGGCAAGAAGGTAACCTTTGGTATTAGACCAGAAGATGTTTCCTATTCTAAGGAAGCTGTCGCAGATGCAACCATTAACGGAACTGTCAGTGTTGTTGAACCTCTTGGTTCAGAAACTCACGTTTTCGTTTCAACCTCTAAGAACCAGATTACAGGTAAGATTGAACCTTCTGTAATTGTTAAGGTTGATGAGAAGATTTCCCTTGTTCCAAACATGGAAAAGGCAAAATTCTTTGATATTGATACAGAATTAGCTATTCGCTAATTGTTATACACAAAAGGGGCTTGGGCTGCTGGGAATTTAAACCTCCCAGCAGTCCTTTTTATTTTATTCTGAGGGTTGTTTTTAAGAGACGAAAGGGTGATAATGGGCGCATGCTGTCTCGTTTGATTTTGCTTAATTTCTTTTTGCAGTCTGTAATTGGAGCCATTGATCCTTATACTCAATTATTTTTGAGAAACAAGGGCTATTCCTATTCTTTGGTTGGTATAATCTATGCCGTGGGGCAGGCCGCTTCAATTTTTTTTCCAATAATTTTTTGTATGGTTTCAGACAAGACAAAAAAGACAAAGCTAATGTTTTTGCTCATGGCTGTTGGAACCTTGGGCTTCCTTGTGGCAGCATTAAACAATAGCCTATTTATTACATTTGTTTGTTTTTTTGTTGCATCAGCGTGTTTATGGACCCTCAATCCTATGAATGATGGCTATCAGAATAGAGTTCTGAATGGGGATTCTTCCAAGTATGGAGTTGCCCGTGCCATGGGGACAATGGGGTATGTTGTATGTCTTGTTGTCTTTGGCCTTACCGGATTTCCAGATGAGACAAATAACAAGTCCATAGCGCTGGTAATTGGCATTGCGCTTTCACTTTTCTTTATTGTTGCAACCTTTGCTCCTCAAGATAAAACACAAGATAGCCCAAAAACCAAAGCTCCCAAGAAGGTCTTTTCTTTCAGCTGGTTTAGTTCAAAATTCTATTTGATTATGGGCATAGTGTTCATCTCAAGAATTGCGGAAGCTGTGGTGGATAAGATGCTTTCTTCTTACTTCACAGAAGTTCTTAACTTAGGAAGTCATTTCTCACTGTTGGTGGCTCTTGGTGCGGCATCGGAATTTGTCATGCTGATTGTGGGTGGAAAGTTGCTGCAGAAAGGGAAGGTTAAGCCCTACACGCTGATTACGCTGTCTGCGTTGGCCTTGACTGTCAGGCTTCTGATTTATAGGTTCTTTCCTACAACTTTGGCTTGTGTGTTTGCTGCAATGCTTCACTCTTTTAATTTTGGAGCCTTGCACATTGGACTTTCCAAATACATAGCCCAAAACGTTGATGAAGACCATTATTCTTTGGCTATGAGCCTATATTGGGCAGTTGCAACCAATTTCCCAGAAATGTTAGGAACTTTAGTTGGAGGTTTTGTAATTGATGCCTATGGTTATCCAACCTTATTCGCATCCTATGCAATTCTACCTGCAGTAGCCTTTATATTATTTATAGCTTTCAGAAAAAAACTTAGGGGGTAAAAACTTAAAATGATTGCATTTTTAGTTACTCTGATAGCAGGGCTTTCAACTGTGCTTGGCGCCCTTTTGACCTTTAAAATCAAGAATAAGACCTTTCAATCCGTTTCATTGGCCTTTGCAACCGGAATTATGTTAATGATTGCTCTTGGAGAGATGCTTCCAGAAGCTTTTGAAGCAATTGGCACTCCTTTTTCTCTCCTTTTTATGACGCTAGGGGCTCTTATTTCTCTAATTTTGGATTTGCTTTTCCCTCACCATCATGATGAAGACGAAGAGCCTGGCCATTACATTAACGAATGCGAGTGCTCTCATAGTCATACGCTTTCAAGAGGTATGGTTATGGCGTTGGTGCTTCACAATATTATTGAGGGTGCAGCAACTGGCTTGGCGTTAGAAACAAACCTAAGCTTGGGAGTTGAGCTAGCCTTGGGAATTGCAATTCATAACGTTCCAATAGGGGCAACGTTGGGGGTTTCTCTGATATCGGCAGGCGAAAACAAAGGAAAAGCTATCTTGAAAGTAATTCTAGTTAGCCTTTCACAGGCCCTTGGAGCTGTTTTTGGCCTTCTTGCCATCTCAGGGGCAGAAGCTCAGGAAGTACTAAAAGCTAGCATGGCTCTAGTTTCTGGAATTTTGATTTTTATTGCCTTTGATGAACTTTGGCCCGCAGCCAGAAGAGATGGTTCTAGAAAAATGACTATAATTTCCTTGCTGGTTGGAATTTGTTTTATTCCAATTACAGAAATTTTGTTACCTTTTTAAGCTTTCTTTGTTATAGAAAGTAGCGTACAATATTAAACAGTGTTAAAAATAAACAAACTTCTCAAAGGGGAGGAAAAACAATGAAGAAAAGGATTTTATTGGGAGTTTTAGCTGTATTGCTAACATTAGCTCTCGTTTCTTGTGATGAAGCAGGATTTGATAATTTAGCTTCATTCATGGGAAGTCTGGGTAACAATGTCTATGGTATCAAGCCCAACATGGAAGATGTTACAGCTGTATCGGATAAGATTGATAACTCCGTAAGTACAGATGAAAGCGGTGAAATCCAAATTGATTTGGATAACGCCAGTGACATTATTCAAAAGCTCAGTGAAATTGGAACTTCCACACAGAAGCTTAATCAGGCAAAGGAAGATTTGAAGGCACCTATTACGGTTGAAGGAAAGGAGTCTGAAGAGATTCAAGCTGCTCTTAAAACTAAACTTGAAACCATAAAAAATGATCTTCCAAATGTAAGTGAAATCACGGATTCTAGAGTCTCAACTGCTGTTGATGAAGTAACTGAGGCTTTAGCTACAATTATTGAGAATATTCCAGCAGAGCCAACACAAGCTGACCTTGCAACTGTCATTGTAATTAATTCTTTGGCAGCTCAGGTGGATGAAATCTATGAGGACTATAAAGCTGGCAAAATTGATCCAGCAGACACAGAGTCAATGATTCCACTGGTAGACAAGGCCATTGCAGCTGTTGACGCTATTAAGGTTACAACAGAGGTATCAAATCTTGATGTCCTTGGAGAGTTTAATATTACTACTCTCCTTTCTTCTAATGAAGACAAGAAAGAAAGCACCTCAAAAGCCCTTGCAGATGATGAGACAATGGAATATGTTCATCAGCTTGAACAGAACCTTCTTGCTCTTGTTTCCATGATGGCAGAGAAGAATGGAGATGGGGTTTATGTCTTTAATGATGTCAAGTACAACAGGTTCATTCTTCAGATGACAGCTCTCAGAAGTGCTTATGAAGTAGCTTCTTTAGGCCTTATTCCTTCTTTTGCAAAACTTAATGCAGAGCTTGATGAAGAAACCTACAGCAAGCTTCAGTCTACTGATCCTGCTGATAAGGATTACAATGCCTTTGGTACTGTAGATCATTTCTTTGAAGAAATCTTTAATCTCACCTATAAAGACCACTTCTATCTCAATGATTTGACTTTATACCTTATCTCTGTTGCCGCAACTGAGATGGATAAGATTTATACAGAGATATTTGAAGCAAAAGATTTAAAGACTGCAAATGAAGTTTATACAAAGTTCCTTGAAGACAATAAAGAGGCATTAATTGAATCTCCTGTTGGAGCACTTGATTTTTCCGCCTTTGATCTTGCTGTTAAGCAGAGTCTCTCCTCTGCGGAAACTTTGGACCTTTGTTATGAAACCCTCATTGTTTGCAGAACTGCTATAGCAATGTCCTTTGAAATTGGCTTCAATGATTCTATGCTGTACTCAATAATTCCAGGCGGACAAGAAATTGAGGATGCTGGCGGAGTTGGTAAGGCTGTTTCAGACATTCTTAGATCTGTTATTCAGACAGTTGACCCTGCAAAAACTTCAGAAGGAGGAAATAACTAATGAAAAAAATTATTATAGCTTTACTTGCTTTGTTAATTTGTTGCTCTGTTGTATTTGCAGCTGATTCTGAAAAAGAACCTGCAATTGATTACACAGGAACAATTGATAATTTCTCTTTCCAGCCAACCTTTAGCCGCTACAGTGCAATGGGACAGAGTGGCCTTGCTGCTCCTGGAAGAATTGATTCTTTCTACACAAACCCAGCAGCTCTTGCTTCTGGCCGTTTTGGTCTTTCCCTTCTGTCTACTTCTGCTACAATTTACAACGCACAGAAAATTGTTTCAGACAAGGAGCAGAGAGATTTAATCTCATCAGTGGTATCTGGAGAGGCCTCAGAAGATGATACTTTACTTCTTGCCGAGAAACTAGTTAAGAACCTTGGTAACGGATACAACGTCTTGGCTAAATTAGACTCCTCTGTAGCCATTGAGCTTGGAGCTTTTGGACTTGGAACCCACGTGCAAGCCAAACTTCATACCTTAGCCAAAGGTTCTTCTAACCTCACCAACACAACAATTATCCCAGAAGTCAACTTGGCTCAAACTGTAGCACTTGGCTTTAACCTCATTAAAACCGATGCATTTAAGCTTCAGGTTGGTGCTTCTGGCCACCTTGTTTATAAGGCCTACCTTGAAGGTCAGAATGCAAAGACAATCTCAAGACTTCTTACAAAGAAAGAAGCTGAAGATGTTGGAACAGGTCTTTTGTGGGATACTCCAATAATGGCTGGTTTTGCAATTCCTTTTGATGCTGGAGTTACTTTCTCCTTTGCAAGGGATGCCGTGAGACTCAGTGTTACAGCCAACAACCTTAATGGAATTTACTACATGAAGAGCTACTCCAGTGTAGGAGATTTTGTTAATATTCTGAAAAAGGATAGCCTGGAAGTTCCAGAAGACCACAAATCGTTTGAGTCCACAGAGTTTAGAATTGAAACTCCATATACTTTGAATGCCGGTTTTGCATTTGCCCCAAACATTGCTCTCAAGCCAGTTGTTACTGTTGATGTTCTTGATGTTGTGACAGTTGTTAAAGAAATTAATGAAGATGGTTTTGACGCCTCTGATTTCCTTCTCCACCTCAATGCTGGTGCAGAGCTCTCTTTTGCAATCTTCAATCTTAGAGCCGGAGTTAATCGTGGATATGCTTCTATTGGCTTAGGCATGGCTCTCATTGGTATCAGAATTGATGCTGCCTATGGATGGCAGGAATTTGGAGTAGAAATTGGAGATAAGCCAGTTGATTCTTTCACCATCAGAGTCAATTTTGGTTATGACAAGTAATATAAATAATGCTAGAATAAAAAGGCAGGGGTAAAAACCCTGCCTTTTTTCTTGAACTTTGCGTCGTATACTGCGTCATTGCGCTTGGGCCGTGCACGGTAGCACTGTCCCTTGCTTATGTTCTTGTCTACAACGCGAATTTCTTCGAAAGATCTTATATTATATAGAGGTCAGTTATGGAAAGCTCTAAGATATATGCATTGATAGATTTACTGAAAAAGGAGATGGTTCCTGCTATGGGCTGTACAGAGCCTGCGGCAAGTGCTTTAGCCGGTGCTAAGGCAAGGGAACTGCTTGAAGAAAAAGTTGAAAAAGCAACCGTTTATGCCTCTAGAG
Source organism: Sphaerochaetaceae bacterium (assembly GCA_963606545.1). GTDB lineage: Bacteria > Spirochaetota > Spirochaetia > Sphaerochaetales > Sphaerochaetaceae > UBA9732. The sequence continues at coordinate 31,712 of CAVCYP010000013.1, read as the reverse complement.
ATATGGTTAAAAATGCAATGGGAGTAGGGCTTCCTAATTGTGAATTAAAGGGAATTTTAGCAGCAGTTGCTCTTGGTATTTGCGGTGGAGATACAAAAAAGAGTCTGAGTATTTTGTCGGAAATCACAGACAAACAGAAAGTTGAGGCAAGTAATATTGCTGCAGAGTTGGTTCTGGTTGATAAAGTTCCGCCTCTTTATGTTAGCGTAAAAGTTCAAGGAAATGAGCATGAAGCTGTGGCTACAGTCTCTGGTGAACATGATAGATTTTCTCATCTAGAGAAGGACAAAAAGGTTCTTATAGATCTTCCTTTAGAGCCAGAAACAGCCCAAAAGAACGCAGAAGAGAAAGATAGTAATAGAGATTTTTTAAAGGCTTTAAAGCTGGATGATATTATTGCTTTTGCAAACGAGGTAGAATTCAATGATGTCCTATTTATTGAAGATGCCATAAAAATTAACATGAATATTGCAAAAGAGGCTATTAAAGGTGAATATGGCCTTCAGGTTGGAAAAACTACATTGGCTACAGCAGAACTTGAAAAGGAGAGTCCAAGATCTCTTGCTGATGCCTTTGATGTTGCTGCAAGTTATGCTTCTGCTGGAAGTGATGCAAGAATGAGTGGCTGCTCAATGCCAGTTGTTATAAACAGCGGAAGTGGCAATCAAGGTTTAACTGTAACGGTTCCAGTTTATATTGTTGGTAAATATCTACAAGCAACACAAGAAAAGATAATTAGAGCTGTATGTGTTAGTCAGCTGGTTGGTCTTGCTCTAACTGCAAGAAAGAACAGACTGTCTGCTCTCTGTGGGGCTTTCACTGCCTCCATTGGAACGGCTTGTGCCTATGTTTATCTTCTGGATGGGGATAGAAGCGCTATGGATAGAGCGGTGAATACCATGGTTGGAAATCTTACAGGTATTATTTGCGATGGTGCAAAGAATACCTGTGCTTTAAAGATTTATTCCTGCCTACAGGCATCGGCTTTGAGTGTTAAGCTGGCGTTGAAGGGCTTTGCTCCGGGTGCAGAAAGTGGGATTGTGGGTAGTGATTCGCTGGAAAGTATGGTGCATCTTTCAAGAATAAGTTGCGAGGGCATGGAGCAGACAGACAAGACTATTATGTCTATAATGCTGGACAAACATTGCTAAGTGGGACTGGTTATGAATTTTGTCACTATAGATTTTGAGACTGCAAATCAATCGCCTTTGAGTGCGTGCTCGGTTGGGCTTGCTAGGTTTGATGAAAGTGGGCAGGTTATTGATACGTTCTATTCTCTCATTAAGCCGCCAAGGGGCTTTGACTATTTCTATGGCCGGAATATCGATATTCACGGAATCAGGCCCAGAGATGTGAAGGATGCGCCTGATTTTGCCTATATTTGGCCGGAGATTGAGTACTTTATTGGTGACGATTTTCTTGTGGCTCATAATGCTCAGTTTGACATGAATGTGTTGGCAAGTTTGCTCAGGTACTTTGAGATTGAGATTCCGGACATCAGTTATCTGTGTTCTCTGAGAATTGCAAGAAAGGTTTGGCCTCAGTTTAAGAGTCATGCGCTGACTTCTTTGAGCGAGCATTTTGGGCTTGAATATAATGCCCACAATGCCCTAGATGATGCAATTAACTGTGGGAAGGTGTTTATTAGAGCGTGCAACGGTAGATTATACGAACTACAGGACTTGAGAAAGTTCTTGATTGTGCGTGGTATAGAGCTAAAAAAATTGTCTTAAGCACGAACTACGAGTAAAAGCTTACTTTTCGCGGTAGATGATGCGGCCCTTTGTTAGGTCATAAGGAGACATTTCAACCTTAACTTTGTCACCAGGGACGATTTTGATATGGTTTTGTCTCATTCTACCTGACATGTGCGCAAGAATTACGTGCTGATTTTTGAGTTCCACACGGAACATCACGTTTGGAAGCGCCTCCTTGACAAGACCTTCAACTTCAATCGCCTCTTCTTTAGCCATCATTCCTCCAAAAACTATTGCAGTGTAGAGGTTTAAACCTCTTTTCAAAGCCTTAATAAGTTAACTCAAAACTTTTTTGGTTGTCAATATATTGTTTGACGCGCTTAGTTGATAGGTTGTATCATTAGAGGGCCATCTGAATGGCATTTTTATTTGATGGAGGTTTTCTATGGCTAGAGGTGAAATCAGAAAAGAAAGTAAAGGAAGAAAGTCAGAGAAGTCAGGAAAGGAAAAGCTTGCTCAGCAGCCAGCTTACATTGCTCCAGAGGTTATTTCTCGCAAGAAAGACAAGGATAGATAAGGATAGGAAACATGGCAAAAGAATCGGTTTTGAAGAGATATCTGAGTGAGCATCCGGCTGACTTTAACGAGGTTATGGTGGCGTATATCTCTCAGTTGGAGACTATAAGCAAGGTTAGCCCGCTGGTAGCTAGCAGAATTGTAGGCGAGATTGGCAATCAAAGAAGCCATCTCAAGCTCATTGCAAGCGAGAATTACAGTAGCCCAGCTACCCATCTTGCCATGGGCAATCTTCTGACCGATAAGTACGCAGAGGGCTTTGCCTATCATAGATATTACGCCGGTTGTGATAACGTAGATGCCATTGAGGATTACGCTTGCAAGACGGCGTGTGAACTTTTTGGCGCAGAGCATGCCTATGTTCAGCCTCACAGTGGTGCAGATGCTAACCTTTGTGCCTACTGGGCTATTTTGAACGCCAAGGTTGAAGTGCCTGCGCTTGAAGAGTTGGGCGTGACGAATCCTGCAGCTTTAACTAGAGAGCAGTGGGAGGAGCTTCGCAAAAAAACGGGCAATCAGCGCCTTTTGGGACTTGATTACTACAGCGGTGGCCATCTAACTCATGGCTATAGGCTGAATGTATCGGCTCAGATGTTTGATGCGTACTCGTATGCCGTGGACGAGAAGACGGGGCTTTTGGATTACGATGCAATTGAAAAGCTTGCCAAGGAAATCAAGCCCCTTATCCTCCTTGCCGGCTACAGCGCTTACCCAAGAAAGATTAATTTCCGACGTATGCGTCAGATAGCCGACAGTTGCAACGCTGTCCTTATGTGCGACATGGCCCACTTTGCTGGCCTTGTAGCGGGAAAGGTATTTGAAGGCGATTACGACCCTGTCAAATGGGCTGACGTAGTCACCACCACCACCCATAAGACTCTCAGAGGGCCACGAGGTGGAATGATTTTGTGTAAAGAACAATTTGCAGAGTCCGTTGACCAAGGTTGTCCACTTGTAATTGGTGGTCCGCTTCCTCATGTTATGGCTGCTAAGGCAGTGGCTTTAACGGAGGCTATGCAGCCTGCCTTTAAGGACTATGCTAGTAAAATTGTAGAAAATGCTAAGGCTTTGGCACAAGCCTTTATAGATGAAGGAATTACCCTGCAAACAGGTGGAACAGATAACCATCTTATGCTGGTTAATGTTGCCGACTTTGGAATAAATGGTAGACAAGCTGAAAGTGCTTTAATTGATTGCGGAATTACTCTTAACCGTAATGCTTTGCCGTTTGATCCAAATGGCCCGTGGTATACAAGTGGGCTAAGAATTGGAACCCCTGCAGTAACAACCTTGGGTATGGGTCCACAGGAGATGAAGGAGATTGCCTCCATCATCACACTTGTGCTTAAGAATACAAAGCCTGCCGTAATTTCTAAGGGACCAAAGGCTGGAACCTTGAGCAAGGCAAAAGCGGTAACGGACAAAGCTGCAAAGGCCCAAGCTATTGAACGGGTACATGCACTTTTGTCTAAATTTGTGCTCTATCCAGAGCTGGATTTGAATTTTCTAGAAGAAAACTTTTGTAATTGAAAATTGCTTGAAAAATATTAAAAAAGGGAGATGTGAAATGAGCAAGATTCTTGAAGACAGATTGTATAGTAAGGACCATGAATGGGTCAAAATAGAAGACGGAATTGCAACCGTTGGTATTACTGACCATGCACAGGACGCACTTGGTGAGATTGTCTATGTTGAACTTCCAGAACTTGGCGATAGCTTTGAAGCCGGAGAAGAAGTTTCAAATATTGAGTCAGTAAAAGCTGCAAGCCCAATTATGTCTCCAGCTTCTGGTGAAATTTGTGAGGTCAATGAAGAACTTGACGGAAGTCCTGAGCTGGTTAATGAAGACCCCTATACTGCTTATATCTATAAGATGAAGGATGCAGTTCTTGCTGACGACCTTCTTGATGCAGCAGCCTACGAAAAGTTCCTTGAAGAGGAGAATTGATGAATCCATACATTTCCAATACCAATGCAGACAGAGCTTTAATGCTCAAGGCCATAGGTGTTGAATCTGTAGATGACCTCTTTAAAGATATTCCTCAGTCGGTAAGACTTCAGGACTCTGTTCCTATCTCTGAAGGCTTGAGCGAATATGAGGTCCTTCAGCACATCAAAGCCCTGGCCAACAAGAACCTCAGCGGGGTCTCTTTCTTAGGTGAAGGTTGCTACGACCACATTATCCCTGCTGCCGTACAGGCAATAAGTGCGCTTCCTTCTTTTGTCACCGCCTATACTCCGTATCAGCCGGAAATCTCTCAAGGGGTCTTGCAGAGTATCTTTGAGTATCAGAGCATGATATGTTCCCTAACGGGAATGGATGTCTCTAATGCTTCTTTGTATGATGGAGCCAGTGCAGCAGCTGAGGCTGCCGCCCTTGGAATTGCCAACAGAAGAAAGAGCAATGAAATTGTAGTTTCTTCAACAATGCATCCGTTTGCAATCTCTTGTATCAAAACTTGGGCAAAAGGCAGAGGTCATGTTGTTCATGTTGTAGAAGAGAAAAATGGGGCTTTGGACCTCTTGAAGGTTAAAGAAGTTTTGAATTCCTCTACGGCAATAATGATAGCCCAATCTCCAAACAAGTATGGAATTATTGAGGATTATACTGGTTTAGCGGACATTGTTCATGAAGCTGGTGCTCTTTTAGCAATCTCCTCTGATCCACTTAGTTTGGCCCTTCAGAAGAGCCAAGCAGAGTGGGGTGCAGATGTTGCAATTGGAGATACACAGGTCCTTGGAATCCCTATGGGCTTTGGTGGTCCGTACTGTGGCTATATGGCAGCAAAGCAAAGTCTGATGAGAAAAATTCCGGGTAGAATTGTAGGAAGAACTTTGGATTCTCATGGTGATACTTGTTATGTTCTAACGCTTCAGGCTAGAGAACAGCACATTAAACGAGAAAGAGCTACAAGTAACATATGTTCAAATGAAGCTCTCATGGCCCTAACTAGTGCTGTACATCTTTCAATTCTTGGAACTCAGGGGTTAAAGGATGTTGCAGATTACTGCTATGCAAAGAGCCATTATCTAGCCAGTGAACTTTCAAAACTTGAGGGTATTTCCCTTGCTTTTGATAAACCTTTCTGGTGTGAGTTTGCTTTGAAATTTGAGGAGGCTACTAAGGTTGATGGCTTTGTAAAAGCTCTCCTTGAAGAAGGTATTTTTGCTGGCGTTAAGCTTTCAGAAATCACAAGAGACGCAAAAGATTCTGGCCTTCTTGTGGTTGCTGTTACTGAAAAGCGCACAAAACAGGAAATGGACAACTACGTTGAAATAGCAAGGAGGTTCATGAAATGAGCGTGCCTACCATTTTTGCAATTTCCAAAGAAGGCAGAACTTCTTTCAGACTTCCAAAATTAGACGTTCCAACTTCAGGTTTGGGATTTTCAAAAGAACTTCCAGAAAATCTAAGACGGGTTGAGCCTGCTAAACTTCCTCAGGTCTCTGAACTGGATGTGGTTAGACATTACACAAAGCTTTCTACAATGGCCTTTGGTGTAGATAATGGCTTTTATCCTCTTGGCTCTTGTACTATGAAATACAATCCAAAGATAAATGAAGTGGTGGCTTCGTTGGAGGGCTTTACCTCTGTTCATCCGCTTCAGGCCGTATCAACTATTCAAGGTTGTCTTGAAGTAATGTACGACCTTCTTGGAAAGTTAAGTGCCATTACAGGTATGGACTGGGGAACTTTACAACCCTGTGCAGGGGCTCATGGTGAGTACACGGGTCTTAAAATTATTAGAAATTATTTCCTTCACAAGCAAGATTTTGCAAGGACTAAGATTTTGGTTCCAGAGTCTGCTCACGGAACAAACCCGGCAAGTGCAGCCGTCAACGGTTTTGAAGTGGTGCAGGTGCTTGCAGACAAACGTGGGCTTGTTGATCTTGAAGACCTTAAGTCAAAACTTGGTCCAGATGTAGCTGGTATCATGCTGACAAATCCAAGCACTCTTGGACTTTTTGAGCAGGATATTCTTGAAATTGCTTCTCTGGTTCATCAGGCCGGTGGACTTCTTTATTATGATGGTGCAAACCTCAATGCAATTTTGGGTAAGGCTAGACCTGGTGACATGGGCTTTGATGTGGTTCATTTGAACCTTCATAAAACCTTTGCTACCCCACATGGTGGTGGTGGCCCCGGTAGTGGTCCTGTGCTTGTTAAAAAGAATCTTGTTCCATTTATTCCAAGTCCAAATGTTGTTAAAAAAGAGGATGGAACCTATGGCTTTAATTGGGATAGCGAATGTTCAGTTGGTAAAGTTAGTACCTTCTGGGGCAATTTCCTTGTGTTTTTAAAAGCCTACGCTTTTATTCTTTCAATGGGAAAAACAGGGCTTAGAGAATGTGGAGAAAATGCTGTTCTTAATGCTAATTACATCTTAGCTAGATTAAAGGAAGCCTACCCAGTTCCTTATGGGAAGCATTGCATGCACGAGTTTGTCATGAGCCTTTCAAAGCTTAAGGAAGAAACCGGAGTAACGGCAATTGATGTTGCAAAGGGACTTTTGGATAGAGGCTATCATCCACCAACAATGTACTTCCCAATGATTGTCCATGAAGCTCTAATGATTGAGCCAACGGAGAGTGAAGGAAAGGAAACTTTGGATGCTTTCTGTGATGCAATGCTTGAACTTCATAATCTTGCCTACCAGGCTCCTGAAAAACTTCAGGCTGCTCCACAGACCACTGTTATTGGTAGAGTTGATGAGGTCATGGCTGCCAAAAATCCAATAGTTCACGAGTAAAATAAGAGGATAAATATATGTCAGAGATTCTAATTAAAAATGGTTTAGTTGTTGATAATAACCAAATGAGAAAGGCTGATGTTCTTATAAAAGATGGCCTAATTTCAAAAATTGAAGAAAAAATTGATGCTTCCTGTTGCTGTGAGGGCATTAAAGTTGTAGATGCTACTGGCAAGATTGTTATGCCAGGTCTCATTGATGCACATACTCACTATCATCTGGTAAGCCGAGGAACGGTCACCTGTGATAGCTTTGTTCAGGGTTCAAGACTTGCCGCTTTTGGCGGAGTTACTACTGTTGTTGATTTTGCTGACCACAACAAGGGAATGGGCTTGGTTGAGAGTGCTAACTATCGCTTAGATGAGATGCGACCAGGTATGGCAATTGACTACACAATTCATCAGGGCGTCTACGGCCATGGTTATAACAACACAATTGGAAAGCAGCTGGAAGATCTCAAGAAGATGGGTATCAAGACGCTTAAGATTTTCACAACCTATAGAAATACTGGCTATCTAATTGAAAATCAAGATGACCTTTTGGACCTCTTTCAGAATGCAAAGCGCCTTGGAATGATGGTTTGTGCTCACTGTGAGTTTAACCCTCTTATTGAGGAGCTTTCAGACAACTGGACTGGCGATTTTTCGCCAGCTTCCCATGCAAAGCTCAGACCTGCAGAGGCAGAAGGTAAGGCCATTGAGCTCTTTGGCGGCATTGCACTTAAAGCCGATTGTCCGCTTTATGTGGTTCATGTATCGTCTGAGTGCGGTATGGACGCGGTCAGAAAACTTAGAGAAAAGGGCCTTGAGGTCTACGTGGAGACAACTCCGCACTATCTGTTCTTGGATAGAAGCTATCTGGAAGGGGCGGATGCGTCCTTGTACGTGATGACGCCTCCTCTTAGAGATAAGACGGACAACGTGGCGCTTCAGGGGGCAGTTGAGGCCGGCGAGGTTCAGGTGATTGCTACAGACCACTGCGCCTTTACCCGCGAGCAAAAGCTTTCAAGTTCCGATTGTAGAACAATTTACCCAGGAATCCCGGGCACAGAAGAGATGTTTATTCTGCTTAACACGTTCCGCAATCACGAGGTAGCTGCAGGTAAGACCTTCCCGCTTACAAAGCTAGTTGAGCTCATGAGTACCAACCCTGCTAAGTTGTTTGGCCTCTACCCGCAAAAGGGCTCGCTTGAAGTAGGCACGGATGCCGATATTTGCATCTTTGATCCAGAGATTAAGTGGACTTTGCAGGATGACAATGTGCATTCGGCTTCCTTGTACACTCCGTATAGGGGCTTTGAGGTTCAGGGTAAGGCTGTGATGACAATTCTCAGAGGACAAATCATCATGGAAGGCGAAAACTACTACGGAAAGCCAGGTGAAGGACATTTTCTCAAGCAGTGTTGAGGCTTTTTGTCTACAGGGGTGATGAATGGTTAAAGCTGTAATTTTTGATTTACAAAAGATTAAACTCGCTGAAAATTGCAGTTTCCTCAAGAATGCAAAGCTGGCAGGGTTAAAACTTGCCAGTATTGCTAAGGACTCTGCTCCGTTTAAAGCTAGGCCAAATCCTGAGCTGTACCAGCGGGCTTTTTTGAACTTGGATGCGGGCTGTGATGAGACAGTAATCATCAGTGATAGCCTTGAAGCTCAAAGAACGGCAAGAAATGCTAAGTGCGTTTCTGTTGGCCTTAGTGGTTGCAAGGCCTCTGAAGAAGCTCTTATCCTAAAAGGTGCAGACTTAGTGTTGGAGAGTTTAGAGGATTTTCCAGCTTTCTCTACTTTGGAGGAGTTCGAGGCTCTCTTAAATAAGGAGGTCAGAGCTTTCTATGAAAGAACTGTCATTGGAAGTTTGATACACACTGCAATCAAAGTCAGAGAAAATGCCTATGCTCCTTATTCTAATTTTAAAGTTGGAGCAGGGCTTTTAACTGAAACTGGAAAGATTTATGCTGGCTGCAATGTGGAAAATGCTTCCCTTGGAGGTACAATTTGCGCAGAACGGGGAGCTTCAATGACCGCCATTGCAACAGAAGGAAAAAAGCAGTTCCAAATGATTGCCATAGCCTCTTCTGCAGAAGATCCAGCTCCACCTTGTGCTATTTGCAGACAGTTTCTGTCTGAATTTATGCCAGCTGATGGGCAGGTTTTTATGATAGGGGTAAGTAGCGGGGTGATTAAACATTACTCGTTTGAAACTCTCTTGCCGTGTACGTTTACTGAGTTTTGATGAGGTCTAAATGAAAAATAAAATTGTTAAAACTATTGCTTTGCTACTACTTTTTACTCTTCTTGCTTCTTGCTCTACTTCAAAAGGTATGATGAATGAGGTCTCAATTGATCCTACTCTTACTTTGGAAGAAAAGTTAGATACTCTTGGGTATGAAAGTGTTGAAATGACCTACCCAGAGGTCATCTATGATGGCCTTCAGTGGCAAGAGAGACTAATTGAAATACTTGAGAATACCAAGGATTACTTCATTTGTACGGTTTTCTTGGGGTCTGAATGCGATGAGAATCAAGAAATCTTTGATATGATGAAGAGAAAAGCCCAAGAAGGGGTGGATATTTACATTGTCACAGACGGAACAAGTTCTTTGGATATGACAGAGTCTAGATATCACTTGAGAACTCTTTATAGTTTAAGAGATTACGGGGTGCATCTTCTTGAGTATAATCCTCTTAATGTAAAGAGAATTCCTTGGGTAACTAACCTCTTTTTCCGCGAACACAGAAAGTATTTTGTTTCAGATGGCCTTCATTGTGTAGTTGGTGGTATGAACCTCAATTACATTTCTACCAGTGCGGTTGAAAATGGTGGGGACAGAGACTCAATGTATGTCTTTGATTCTTATTCCTGTGCAAAGGTGCTAACGGAAGCTTTCACTAAGTTCTGGAACAGATACAGTTGGGAGACCCTTGAAGAGGGAAGCCTAACAGCTCCTTATGAAGGTTTGGAGGAACTTGGAACTATTAAGGGCTGGATTGAAGACCAGGTAAATGGTGGCGAGATTGCTCCTCTTTATGGAAGTCTTCTTGCCCAGGCTAAAGAAGAAGTTCTGATCCTCCCTTTCCTTCCAACTATGGATTCTAACATGCTTGACGCCGTTGAAAGTTGTGTACAACGGGGTGTAAAGGTTGAGATGATTCTCAGAAATGATGATAGGGCAATGCTTCTAAACGCAGCTAAATATGCAACAAAAGATTTAATTGAGGCGGGGGTTAATGTCAGACTTGAAGACCCCAATAAATACACTAACGGGTCTCTTTTGCATGAAAAGTTGGCAATCATTGATGAACGTTACATAATTTGTGGGTCCTCTAACTTTAATCACAGAAGCATGGAAATTTCTTCTGAAGTGACTTTGGTCATTGATTGCCCCCAGCTGGCAAAACAAGTAAAACAGCATTATTTAGAAATTAGAGATTACTCAAACGAAGTTACCTACGAACAGGCAGAGCAGTGGCATACTCTTCTAAATAAGATTAATTTCCTTTTGAGTCTATATGGAGGTTGAGAATGAAGAAGCTACTAATCCTACTGTTATGTTTGGCTCTGAGTTTTTCGCTCTTTGGTCTTGAGCCTGCTTACTTTAATTTTGGTGTAGGCCTTTCCGTCTCTGGAAGAAGTGATGCCGTTTCTTCTCTTTCTCTAGATGCTGTTTACGTTCCTTTTGATTTTGATTATTGCAATCCCTCTTTATTAGCCTGGACCACGGCGTCTTGGGATGGGACAAAGCCCTTGAGCTTTGGCGAGTTTGGTTTTGCTCTTTCTATTGAGCTTGGTCGTTTTGATTTTAATCCTCTGCAGTTTGCTTCTAACAATCTAAACCCTTGGGCTCCAAGTGTTACTGTTGGGCTTGTGTATGAGAGGGCAATAAAGCTCTATGTTGAGGCTTCAATTTTTAGAGTCCTTGATAAGGATTACATACTTGAATGGTTCTCTCCGTTTGCAATGATAAATAAAGATTGTAAGCTTTGGGGCGTTACAATCTTTAAATATACTCCTCTTTATCACCTTGGGAAGGAGGATAGAATATGAAGTTCAAAAGGCTGGTAGCTATAGTTTTAGTAATTGCTCTAATAATGTCCTGTATTTATGCTGACAGTGTAGAAAAATCGGGTTCTGTGTTGTTTCAGGACATTGCAATTAGGATAGGTGAGGGTAGTTTTCTCTTTGATAAGTATTCAACAATGGGAGCTAATTTTCTTGGTGGAATGACCTTTGGGCTGACCAAAAGGACAGAGCTTTCAATAGAGGCTATAACTCCAATTGTTCCTAATCCTTTGTCAGATGTTATAGCTGGTTTTGAGTTGAGTTTCTGCCTTTTGGGAGACCGAGTGAGTGATAAAGACAATGCAGGTCTTGGGATTAATACAATGCTCAGCGCAGGACTTTTCTTTAGTGACCATAATCACCAAAATAAGTTCTTGCCTACCTTCTTAACCTTAAGAGCCAACATTGTCACAGTTGGTAGTCCATATTCTGGAAGGCGGGAACACTTACTGCCAATTGGTGTTGCTTGGAATTTCCAGGATAACACGTTTAGCCTGTTTGTTAGTGTCATGCTTTATGATAACTATATTAAGGGTATTTGGCGTGATTACCAGTAAGGGCAGGAGGAATTAAATGAGTAAAGTTGTTGTTGCAAATGATCATGGAGCTGTAGAACTTACCGCTTCAATTGTTAAACATCTTCAAGCTAGAGGCTATGAAGTAAATTACCTTGGGGTTTCAGAAAAGAAATCTGTGGATTATCCACTTATGGCAAAGGCTGCCTGCGATGAGTTTAACAAGGGAGGGTATGAATTTGGTGTTCTTTGCTGTGGAACCGGCATTGGAATTTCAATGTCTGCAAATAAGATTCACGGAATCAGATGCGCTCTTCCTCAGAACTGCTATGCTGCTAAGATGGCAAAAGAGCACAATGCTGCAAACTTCATTGCTTTTGGCGGAAGAATTGATTATCCAGAGCCTGTTTTGGAGATGTTGGATACTTACATTGATGCCCAAATCTCTTTGGAAGAGCGCCATGCAAACCGCAGAGCAGAAATGATGGCGCTGGAGAATTAGTTCAAAGAATTAGTTCATTGGTGCTGGAGCAATCTTAATAACGTTTGGAATATTTCTAATAGACTTTACCACCTTCTTGAAGGATTCTTCGTTGTCACATTCCATGGTGAAGGTGCCAACCAAGTTTCCAATCTCGTCATCAATTAGGCTTCCGGCTACTAGATGTCCCGCATGGTTCCTAATGGCTCCTTCAATCTCACTGAATAGGTCTTGAGTTCGTTTACTGGTGACCATGAAGCGTCTAGTGATGGTTTCTGTTGCAGTTTCCCATTCAACATCAATCTTTCTTTGGTCAATTTCCGACATGTGGACAAGGTTTGAACAATCTGCCTTGTGAACAATAATTCCACGGCCTCTTGAGATATAACCAACAATTGCATCCCCAGGGGCTGGATTACAGCACTGAGCAAGGCTAATCATGATGTTCCTGTTCTTTGCAACGGTGACGGAGCTCTTCTTGTAGTCGTTGTGGACGGTTCTGACAATATCGCTGTCCTGAAGATCTTCTGGTGCAACCGGCGCAGGTGGTTCACTTGAGATTGCTGCCTCAACGTCCTTCTTATGGGCAATGATGTTCTTCTCAATGAGAAGGTTTTCATCATACTTGTTCAGCCAGTTCCTAATCTTTCTTCTTGCACTGGTGGTATGTGCATATTTGAGCCAAGTAACTCTTGGATGGGCATTTTTTTGAGTGAGAATCTCAACTACTTGAGTGTTTTCCAGTGGCTGACCTAGAGGAATGATAGAACCATTTGCCTTCGCACTTACGGTATGGTTTCCAATTTCCGTATGAATCATGTAGGCAAAGTCCAGTGCTGTTGCTCCTATTGGAAGCTCAATTGCTTGCCCTTTTGGAGTAAAGACGTAGATGGTGTCCTTTAAAAGCTCACTCTTAATGTCATCCATGAAGGATTCGCTTTGCTCAATTTCAGTGTTCCAGGTTTTGAGCTTGGTGGCAATTCTGGAAAGTTGCTGACTATCCATATTGACCCAGCTGGAGCTGGTTTGGGCTCCCATGTTGGCTTTGTAGGACCAGTGGGAGGCAACACCATATTCTGCAATTTGATCCATTTCATAGGTACGAATCTGGATTTCCAAAATGACACCGTTCATTGCCATGATGGTGGTATGAAGGCTTTGGTAGTTGTTGGCCTTTGGCATTGCAATGTAGTCTTTAAATCTTCCTTCCATTGGTGGCCAAAGCTGGTGAATGATTCCAACTAGAGTGTAGCATTCAGGGACGGTGTTACAAATAACCCGCACCCCTAGAATATCGAAAATCTCATCAATTTCCTTTCTTCTCTTTTTCATCTTCATGTAGATGGAGTAGGTGTGTTTTGCTCTTGTTGTAATCTTTATGTTCTTGATTCCTGCGTCTATGCAGGCATTAGCAATCTTCTTTTTGACGGTTTCTAAATACTTATCGAACTCATTCTTTTTGGCTAGCAAGTAGTCTTGGATGTACTGATAAGTATCGGGTTTGAGCATTTTGAGGCTGAGGTCTTCGAGTTCTGCTTTCATCCAGGCGATACCTAGGCGGTCTGCAAGAGGGGCGTAGATGTCAAGACAGTCGCTGGCAATCTCTTTGGCGCGGGTGGGCTCCATGTACTGAAGGGTGCGCATGTTGTGAAGCTTATCGGCCAGCTTGATGATGATAACCGGCATGTTCTTGCTCATTGCAATGAACATCTTTCTGATAGTTTCCGCTTCCTGGGCACTCTTGGAGAGGTTTTTGATGTTGGCAATCTTGGTGACGCCTTGAACTAGCTCGCAAACGTTCTTGCCAAACAGCTCCGTGATGGTCTCCTCAGAGGTATCGGTGTCCTCAATGACGTCGTGTAGAAGGCCTGCGCAAACGGTATCCGCATCCATGTTCAGCTGAATGAGCGTCTCAGCCACAGCTAGCGGGTGGATGATATAGGGCTCGCCACTTTTGCGCTTTTGATTTTCGTGTTTGGTGTTGGCGTAGTAGGCGGCCTTCTCAATCTTCTCGTAGTCTTCTTGCGAGTAAGTTGTCACTTTTTGTAGAAATCGTTTAACTAGTTCTTCGTACATAATTCTTTGCCTATGCCTGTGATTATAATTATCTAAAGCGACCTTTTACAACACGGTCTCGCCCGCCAAGGTCTTTTTTTACTTCAACTTGCTCAAATCCGGCTGCTTCAAAGAGAGCTTTTACCGCTTTGCCTTGGTCAAAACCAATTTCCATGAGTAGGTAGCCACCTTTTTCTAAGTAATCTGGAGCTTGAGCAGCAATTTTTCTTATCAAATCTAGCCCGTCTTCGCCACCGTCCAACGCCAAAAGCGGTTCGCGTTTTACCTGCGCTTCAAGCGTCTGGATTACCGCTGAAGCTATGTACGGCGGGTTAGTCAAAAGCAAGTCAAACTTCTTGCCCTTTACAGCCTCAAACAAGTCACCACCTCCAAACCTACACTCAAGTCCGATATTTCCTAGTATATTCCTAGCATTTTCCTTGCAAACCTCTAGAGCCTCCAAAGAAAGATCCGTCAAGGTTAGCTCTACGTTTTTGTTCTGTTTTGCAAGTGCTTTGGCAGTGGAAATTCCAATACAGCCGGTACCACAACAGAGGTCTAAAATATTTATGGGCGTTACAGAGAGGTTTTTGCCAAGTTCAACGGCAAGTTCAACCAGCGTTTCTGTGTCCGCTCTAGGAATTAGTGTGTACTTATTTACCTTAAAATCCTCTTCATAAAAACCGCGGTGACCTACAAGATAAGCTACGGGTTCCCCTTGGCTACGCCGGGATGCAAGAGCTAGGACGGTTTGAACTGTTGTTGGTTCAACAATGTCCTTATAATGCAGTATGAATGAATTATATTCTATATTGAGTGCATTTTGGGCTATTATTCTAGCGTCAAGAGCAGGTGTCTCGCTGGCACTTTCAATGATTTGAATACACTTTCTATAGAGCTCTTCTAGGGTCACTGTGCATCCTTTAGAGCCTGCTCACCGGCAGCAATTTTAAGAGCTTCAACCACCTCATCCAGTTGCCCTTCCATAATAAGGTCAAGCTTGTACAAAGTGAGATTGATTCTATGGTCAGTGAGTCTGTTTTGTGGGAAGTTGTAGGTTCTAATTCTTTCACTACGGTCTCCACTTCCAACTTGGCTCTTGCGCTCTTCTGCTCTCTCTTTTGCTTTCTTGCCCGCTTCAAGATCATACAAACGCGAACGCAAAACTCTCATAGCTTCTGCCTTGTTTTGAAGCTGATTCTTTTGGTTTTGACAAATGACAACAAGACCGCTTGGAATATGGGTGATTCTAACTGCACTTTCAGTTGTGTTAACACACTGACCACCAGGGCCACCGGCTCTCATGACATCAATTCTAAGGTCTTCTTGCTTGATTTCAATTTCAGTCTCTTCTGCTTCTGGAAGAACGGCAACGGTGACTGCAGAAGTATGGATTCTTCCACCGCTTTCAGTTTCTGGAACTCTCTGAACCCGGTGAACACCACTTTCCCAACGGAGAGAGCCATAAACGTCCTTACCCGAGATGGAAAGAATAATTTCCTTATAACCACCAAGCTCTGTCATGTTAGAGCTGATTTCCTCAAGCTTCCAGTGCTTGGACTCTGCAAAGTAGGAATACATTCTATAGAGGTCAGAAGCAAACAAAGCGGCTTCTTCACCACCTGTACCGGCTCTGATTTCCATAATAATGTTCTTGCCTTCCAGTGGATCTGGTGGAACTAGAAGCATTTTACAACGCTTTTCAGTCTCTTCTATCTTGCTTTTTAGCACTGGAATTTCTTCTTTTGCCATCTCTGCAATATCCGGGTCTTCTTCCTTTGCTAGAGCTTCATTATCCTTGAGTTCTTCTGTAAGAGAAGCTAGGTTTTCAAGCTCCTCTACAATAGGAACCAAGTGACTGCGCTCCTGCATGAGGCTTTTGTAAGTGGTCATGTCTTTCATGACCTCTGGGTTTGCAAGTTTTTGGTCCAGCTCCTCTAACTGGGTTTTGAATTCGTTGAGTTTTTCAATCATCTGTCAGTCCTGCCATTACTTTTTTGTGTACCTGACAACCATGTGCACTTCTGCAGGCTGACTGCCAATATTTGCTATGGTGTGGTCTACGTCACAGTGGTAAACAAGGAAATCTCCCTTCTTGAGGTTTGCAGAGTTCTCTCCTGCTGTAACATTTACCTGCCCTTTGAGAATTGTGAGAAATTCCTGAGTTCCGGGGTAGTGTGGATCAGAAGGGAGTTTTGTTCCTGCGGGAAGGGTAACAATATACATTTCAAGCTCTTCAACCATGTTAAGCGGGGATAGAACCTTGATTGTTACGCCATGTTCTACCATCTCCATAGAAGCCGAGTCCTTTGTTTCATTTGGATTTACGGAGAAAACACGTTTTGGTTGTGCATCAATGTTTAAAAGCTCATTAAGGTCTACTCCAAGACCCCTTGCAATCTTCCAAACTGTAGCCACTGTAGGATTGACTTTATCAGACTCAATCTGGCTAAGCATAGCCTTTGAGACACCCGATTTTTCAGACAAAACATTGAGGGTGAGCCCTCTTTCAGTTCTAATTTTCTGAATGTTTTTTCCTATCATAGGAGGCGTATCCATAATTTTCTCCTTATTGTTTTGACATATTAAACTTTGTTCAATATACTAAACTTTGTACGGCACCTTGTAATGGTCCAATTCTAGTATCAACAGCATTTGCTGTCAATGAATTACGTGGAGGCCCGTTTGTGAAGAACATTCTGGTTGTTGGCTCTCTTGGTCAGTTAGGCTCTGAGATTGCCATTGGATTGAGGAAGAAGTACGGTAATGACAACGTAGTCCTTACCGATATCAGAGATGATGTAAATAGACCACTTGTGGAGGGGGGCCCTTTCTACAAAATGGATAGTCGGGATGGCGAAAGTCTCCTAACGGTGGTCCAAAAGCACAAGATAGACACAATTTATCACTTGGCAGCCATACTTTCGGCTACCGCTGAGAAAAATCCACAGCGCGCTTGGGATATAAACATGAATGGCCTCATGACTACTTTAGAGGTGGCCCGGCAAGAAAAATGCGCCGTTTTTACCCCGTCTTCAATTGGTGCCTTTGGCCCTACAACTCCAAAACAGTACACCCCGCAGGATACCGTTCAAAGACCAACTTCCATCTACGGGGTTACCAAGGTTGCAGGGGAGCTTCTTTGTGACTATTACTACCACAAATATGATGTAGACACCCGTGGCGTACGCTTTCCCGGTGTCATCAGTAATATGACACCTCCAGGTGGAGGAACTACAGACTACGCCGTAGATATCTACTACGCTGCAGTAGACAAACAGCACTACGATTGCTTTCTCAGAAGCGATACCTATTTAGACATGATTTACATGCCTGATGCCGTCAAAGCTGCAATCCAAGTGATGGAAGCCAACCCAGATCACCTGCGTCACCGTAACGCCTTCAACATTGCCTCCATGAGCTTTTGCCCAGAAGAGCAGGCGGCCTACATACGCAACCTCATCCCGGATTTCACCATCAGCTACGACATTGACCCCGTCAAGCAAGCCATAGCCGATTCTTGGCCCGATTGCCTTGAAGATTACGCTGCACGTGTAGAATGGGGCTGGCATCCGGATTACGACCTAGAAGCTATGACAGAAGATATGATTAAAACTATACAAAATAGGAGAAGCACAAATGACAAATGAGCTTAAGAAGGAACTGAGAGATTTTCTAGATGGCCTTGAAGCGCAAGGGCTTTCAAAGAAGGAAAGGGTAATTGTTTCCATGCAAAGTGGCTTAATTAAGGTTCAGAATCCAGACGGTAGTATATCAGAGGTTCTTAATTTCTGTGCTAACAACTACCTTGGACTTGCAGATAACAAAGAAGTCATTGAGGCTGCAAAGCAAACAATGGACACTTGGGGCTATGGCCTTTCCTCTGTGCGTTTTATCTGTGGAACTCAGAAGCTTCATAAGGACCTTGAGAAGAAAATCAGTTCTTTCCTTGGTACGGACGACACAATTTTGTTCTCCTCCTGCTTTGATGCCAACGGTGCAGTTTTTGAGCCTCTGCTTGGTGAAAACGATGCAATAATAAGTGACGAACTTAACCACGCTTCCATCATTGACGGGGTGCGACTTTGTAAGGCAAAACGCTTTAGATACAAGCACAGCAACCTGGAAGAACTTGAAAATTGTCTCAAAGAAGCCAAAGCTTGCCCAAGGAAAATTATCTGTACAGATGGTGTTTTCTCAATGGATGGAGACCTTGCAAAGTTAGATAAAATTTATGAGCTTGCTCAGCAATATGATAGCCTAATTATGGTAGATGACTCACATTCTACGGGGTACATTGGCAAAACAGGCCGTGGTACAGCAGAATACTACGGGCTTACAGGTAAGATAGATTTGATTACAACTACCTTTGGTAAAGCCCTTGGAGGAGCAAGTGGTGGCTGTATCAGTGGCCGTCAGGAACTCATTGACTTGTTCCGGCAGAGAGCCCGTCCTTATCTTTTCTCCAACACTCTTGCTCCTGCAATTGCAGGTGGAACTATCAAAGTTCTTGAGCTTTTGGAACAGGGCAATCCTTACAGAGAAAAGACCATGGCAAATGCAAAGCTCTTTAGAGAAAAAATGGAGGCTGCAGGTTTTGACCTTGTTCCTGGAAATACGGCAATAGTTCCCGTGATGCTTTATGATGAAGTGAAGGCGGTTAAAATGGCAGATCAGTTACTCAACGAAGGCGTCTACGTCATTGGCTTCTGTTACCCGGTTGTTCCAAAGGGAAAAGCTAGAATTAGAGTTCAGCTTTCAGCTGTTCATACTCCTGAGCAGATTGAGAAGGCGGTTCAGGCCTTCATAAAAGTAGGAAAAGCCAACGGAATTATCTAAATACAGGCTATTTTAACCCTGTTTTGGCTAGCAACCAAGTGCAGATTAGTTTAGTATTAATAGCACAAGGAGCTAGCCAAATGTCAGATAAAAGAGAAAACTATATCTCCTGGGACGAGTATTTCATGAGTGTGGCGGTATTATCGTCAATGAGAAGTAAGGATCCAAATACACAAGTTGGAGCCTGCATAGTCAACCCTGAGAAGAAAATAGTAGGAACTGGTTACAACGGCTTTCCCATTGGTTGTAGTGACGAAGTTTTCCCTTGGTCTAGAGTTGGTGCCCCCCTTGAAACTAAATATCCGTTTGTCTGTCACGCTGAATTGAACGCAATCTTAAACAGTATCTCTCGTGACCTTCGTGGCTGCACCCTATACGTGGTCATGTTCCCCTGCAATGAGTGCGCAAAAGCCATAATCCAAAGCGGAATCCGCGAAGTTGTCTACCAGATTAACAAATATCCTGATGCCGATAACGTCAAAGCTTCAACCCTCATGCTTAAAGCAGCAGGCGTCACTGTGCGACAATTTGTAAAGAATGAGAAATTGGGGATTAATATTTAACTTCAATGGATTACTCGACAATTAAAACGGCAAAAGAGTTGGATGCTCTAGTATCAAAATGGACTCAAGAGAAGATTGAAAGCCTTGCAATGGATTTTGAAGAAGAATCCAACCTTCATTGCTATGGCGAACACGTTTGCATAATCCAAATTTTTGATAGAGCTCAGTATTATATAATAGACTGTCTTGCAATGGCTAAAACCCAAGATGGAGTAGCTTCTCTTAAAGCCTTTTTAGAGGGGCCAATTGAGAAGGTCATGTTCTCCTGTCAAAGTGATGCAGCCTTGGCTCGCAAGTCGCTTGGAATTCAGCTTAATAATATCTATGACATAAGAGTATTGGCTCTTGCTTTGGAGCTGACAGGGAATTTAACTTCCATTGAAGAAATGTACCTTGGAAAGCCTCTAACGGATAAAGCAACTCCTTCCAAAAAGCGTTTTCAAACTGCAAACTGGATGCGTCGTCCTATCCCAGAGGCTCAAATTCAGTATGCTCTGGGGGATGTTGAGCATCTTTTTGAATTAAAACAGCTGCTGGAAGAGGATGTAGCAAAGCTTTCAAAGACTCAAAAGAGAGATATTGCTCATGAGCTGAAAATCTGTGCGCTTCCAAAGCATCCAGAAAAACCAGGGTGGGAGAAAATTTGCAATTTTAGAATGCTTTCAAAGAAAGAAAAAGTTCTGATTAAACATTTTTTTCTTGCTAGAGATTCTGTTGCAAAAGCACACAATGTTCCGGCATCAAATGTTCTTCCAAAGCAAGAAGTTGTTGCAATGGCTAAGTCTGGTACCTGGAAAAACAACATTCATAGTTGCAATCCGGCTTATAGAAAAGAACTTGAAGCTGCAATGCAACAAGCAATGGAGCAGGCAAGTCAAGAACTTTAACAGGGCGGAGGAGCTGTAAGATGAAATCAATTCTCTGTTTTGGGGATTCAAATACCTACGGGGTGAATCCTGAGAATAATGAAAGATTTGGCAGATTTGAACGTTGGACAGGGCGGTTACAAGCGCTTCTTGGCTCCGATTATTATGTTATAGAAGAGGGCTGTAGCGGACGTAGTACGTGTTTTTCAGATGATTCTGAGCCTCTTAGAAGTGGAATTAAAGTGCTGGATGTGATTATGAAGTCTCATAAGCCTTTGGATTTGGTTCTTGTGATGCTTGGAACGAACGATTTTAAAACTCAGTACAACATGACTGCTAAGGTATCGGGGTATGCGCTGAAAAAGATAGTGGAGAAGATTCAGGCTTACGGGACGCACGTGCTGATAGTTTCGCCTATTATGATTGGTCAGGGGGTGGAAAATAGCCGGTTCTGGGAAGTGGATAGTAGGGCCTACGAGGAGTTTCAAAAGGTGCCTGAGGTCTATGCAGAGGTTGCGCGCTTGACGGGCTCTGACTTCTTTGACGCCTCCAAGGTGGCTTGTGCTGGGCCCGATTGCCTTCATATGACTTTTGAAAGTCATAAGGCTTTGGCTGAGGCGCTTTGTGAGAAAGTAAAGGAAATTTTGTTATAAAAAAAGAGGTTGCCCATTTTGAGCAACCTCTTTTGCTATGCAGTTCTGATTACAGAAGAGCAACAGCTGGTCTGAGTCCATTGATGAGAGGCTCCATGATAGGAACACAAGCAAGAAGGACACCGGCTGCAACAGCACTTCCAATAACACCAGAGACGTTTGGTCCCATAGCGTGCATGAGAAGGAAGTTCTGAGGATCAGCTTCCTGACCAACCTTACTGGAAACTCTAGCTGCCATAGGAACAGCTGAAACACCAGCACTACCAATGAGTGGGTTGATAGGATGCTTAGGATCAAGCTTATTCATGAGTTTTGCAATAAGAACACCACCGGCGGTACCAAAGCTAAATGCAACCGCACCAAGTAAGAGAATACCAAGAGTGTTGAGCTGCAAGAACTTTGAAGCTTCCATCTTTGAACCAACTGAGAGGCCCAAGAAGATGGTAACTGTGTTCATCATTGCGTTACTTGCTGTATCTGCAAGTCTTCCGGTACATCCGCTTTCCTTGAGAAGGTTTCCAAACATCAAAGCACCAATAAGAGGGGTTGCACTTGGAAGAAGGATTGCACAGACAATGATAACAGAGATAGGGAAGATAATCTTCTCAGTCTTGCTAACTGGTCTGAGCTGCTGCATTCTAATCTTTCTCTCTTCTTCAGTTGTAAGAGCCTTCATGATAGGTGGCTGAATGACTGGAACAAGAGCCATGTAGGAATAAGCTGCAACTGCAATAGGTCCAAGTAAGTCAGAAGCAAGACGCGTTGTTACGTAAATTGCTGTAGGACCGTCAGCACCACCAATGATACCAATTGAGGCGGCTGCGTGGAGGTCAAAGTTGATGCCTGGGATGAAGCTAATAACAAGAGCTCCAATGAGAGCCAAGAAGATACCAAGCTGTGCAGCTGCACCAAGAAGCAGGGTCTTTGGGTTTGCAATAAGAGGACCAAAGTCTGTCATGGCGCCTACGCCAACGAAAATTAAAACTGGGAACAATCCACTCTGAATACCTGCATCAAACAGAATCTTAATGAAGCCTGTTGCACCAAGAGCACCTTCTGGAAGAGAAGGGTCTGTTCCTGCAATGTAGGCAAATGGAATGTTACTAAGTACACAACCCATTCCAATTGGGATGAGAAGAAGTGGCTCAAAGCCTTTTTTAATTGCAAGCCAGAAAAGAAGGAGGCCTACAAGAATCATGATAAGGTTTGGAATTCCAAAGCCTTCAGCGTTTGTGCCAAGGAATCCATAAATTCCTGTGGAATGCCACAGGTTAAGTAATGAAGCACCCATTAAGCTACTCCTTATACAATTGTCATAATAAGATCGTCGGCAACAAGCTGGTCTCCGTTGGAAACTGCAATGTTACCAATTGTGCCATCACATGGAGCGTAGATTTCATTTTCCATCTTCATAGCTTCCATGACCATGATAAGCTGGTTCTTCTTTACCTGCTGACCAACCTTGACTTCAATTCTGAGAACAAGACCTGGCATTGGAGCAAGAACCTTCTGTCCGCCTGCTACTGGCTGTGCAACTGGTGCTGGGGCAGCCTGTGGTGCTGGCTGTGCAACTGGTGCTGGAGCTACTGGAGCTGCAGGTGCGTTGCCATTGACAATTGTCATGATAAGGTCATCTGCAACCAGCTGCTGACCTGTTGTGACAGAAATCTTTCCTACAACACCATCACATGGAGCATAGACTTCATTTTCCATCTTCATAGCTTCCATGACCATGATGAGTTGGTTCTTCTTGACCTGCTGGCCTTCCTTGACCTCAATTCTGAGAACAAGACCTGGCATTGGAGCAACAACCTTTTCGCTTGCGCCGGTTGCCTGATAAACAGGAGCAGAAGCCTGAGCTACTGGGGCAGCAGCAATTGCAGCTTCATCAATACCAAAGGCAACGTTCAAAGGATACTCAACGCCGTTAACTGTTGCGTTGTTCTTTCCAAGCTTGACGCCGTAAGCCTTGCCGTTGATTTCAACAGTGTACTCGCCAGCCTTCTTAGCAGCTTCTTCAGCTCTGTCAATCTTTCTGACGCCGTTGACTTTGGACTTGCCGGTGAGATAAAGGATACCCTTTTCCTTGCAAGATGCAGCAATGAAGATGTTCTCATCTGTGACTTCAATACCGTTGTCCTGGAGCATCTTTGTAGCAGCCTTGACACCCTTGCTTGGGTCTGCGTCGTTAATATCAACAACTTTCTTTGTTGTAGGCTCTTTCTTGAGCTGTTCTGCAGCAATCTTTACAACTTCTGGGTCTGGAGCAACTGGAGTCTTGCCAAAGTAGCCAAGAACCATCTTTCCGTAACCTTCAGCAATCTTCTTCCATGGCCCATAAATGACGTTGTTGAAGGCCTGCTGGAAGTAGAACTGTGAAACTGGTGTAACAGAAGTTCCAAAACCGCCCTTTGCGACTGTCTCGCCCATTGCTTCAACAATCTGTGGGTACTTATCCATAAGTCCATTGTCTCTGAGCATCTGTGTATTTGCTGTGAGAGCTCCACCTGGGAGAGGGAAGAATGGGATGTTAGGATTGACGGTGGTTGCCTCTGGTGGCAGGAAGTAATCCTTCATGCACTCCTGGAAGACTGTCTCTGCTTTCTGGATTGCGTGAATATCGACTCCAAGATCATACTCGGTGCCACGGAGAGCGTGCCACATGGTGATGATGTCAGGCTGACAGGTTCCGCCGGATGCTGGCTGCATTGAAAGGTCAAGCTGGTTAGCACCTGCGTCCAAAGCGCTTACGTACTGCTGTACGCAGCAACCTGCTGTGTCGTGGCTGTGCATGACAATTGTAATGTCGTTACCAAGGAGCTTTCTTGCTCTCTTGATGGTCTCGTAGACGACTGCTGGAGTTGATGTTCCGGAAGCATCCTTGAAACAAAGGCTATCAAATGGGATTCCTGCATCAAGAATCTGGCGAAGGACTCTTTCATAGAAGTCTGGGTCATGAGCGCCAGTTGTCTTTGGAGGAAGGCTCATCATTGTGATTGTAATCTCGTGTTTGAGACCTGCATCATGAATTGCTTTTCCGCTGTCAATGAGGTTGTTTACATCATTAAGAGCATCAAAGTTTCTGATAGTTGACATACCATGCTTCTTGAACATGTCTGCATGGAGTTTGATGATGTCTCTTGGCTGAGAATCAAGACCAACAACGTTGACACCTCTTGAGAGGGTCTGCAAATTTGCCTCTGGTCCTGCAACTCTGCGGAACTCGTCCATCATTTCAAAAGCATCTTCATTGGTATAGAAGTACAGGGACTGGAATCTTGCTCCACCACCTGCTTCAAAGTGTGTGATGCCGGCTTTTCTTGCAGCTTCAACAGCTGGCATGAAATCCTTTGTGAATACTCTTGCACCATAGACGGACTGGAAACCATCTCTGAATGCTGTACACATGAAATTAATTTTTTTCATTTAGTCCTCCCGTCTTTTTCACTTCTTTGACTTTGCAACAGCGGCTGCAATGGCAGCTGCTACTTCAGCGTCATTTGATGCTTTTGCAACAGGCTGAGCTACAGTTGGCTGTACAACAGTTGCTGCTGCAGGAGCAGGACTCTTTTCAAACTTTCTAACAATCTTGGAAACCAACTTTGTTGAGAATACAAGGATTGTAAGAAACACAAACACGATAGCCATACCTAAGACCAAGAGAATAAGCCCGTTCTTGATCTGAGTGGATAGCTGATCTGCAGGTAGTTGTGCTAATAAGTACATATTAACTCCCCTTTAGTTATTGCATAGGCAATAAAATTGCCCGTCGAATGCTGCTGATATATTAGTTTTTTAAGGGGGTAAGTTTCAAGTGGTTAACATAATATTAATATGTGTGCGCACGCGTGTACGTTAATCCTTAACTGTCTCTTAATTAAATCTTAACTTTTTAACTTTGGACTTGCCCAAATGGGCTTTGCAGACTATCTTTGTTCTGGGAGGCGACTATGCCCGATGAAATGGAACTTCAGGATCTCAGAATCCATGACCGAATGAGTAAGATTGACCGCAAGATTATCATCATGAGCGGAAAAGGTGGTGTTGGAAAGAGCACCGTTACCGTCAACTTGGCCCGCGCCTTGCTAGCTATGGGCTACAAAGTAGGCGTTTTAGATACCGATATCCACGGCCCAAACATTCCAAAGATGTTTGGTTGTGAAGGCGCAATTTTGGGTTCTAACGAGGATGGATCTTCCATTATTCCTGTTAGTCCAATTCCCAATTTGAAGGTTGTGAGCTTAAGTTTTGCACTCACATCCCCAGAACAGGCTATCATTTTCCGTGGCCCAATGAAAATTGGTGTTATTAAGCAATTCCTTGCTGACGTGGAATGGGGACCTCTAGATTACCTTCTTATTGACTCTCCTCCAGGAACCGGGGATGAGCAGCTTACCGTCTGTCAGACTATTCCTGATATGACAGGTTCTGTTATTGTTACAACTCCGCAGCAGGTTTCTATTTTGGATGTCAGACGCAGTATCACTTTCTCTAGACAGTTGAGCGTAAAGATTATCGGGTTAGTGGAGAATATGAGCTATCTGGTGTGTCCGGATTGTGGCAAGCACATTCAAGTTTTTGGCAAGGATGGCGGAAAAAAGCTGTGTGAGGAGACGGGCGTTCCGTTCTTGGGTGCAATTCCTTTGGAAATTGGGCTTCAGGAGGACGAGGATGACGGCTCTGACTGGCTGGCAGAAAATCCAAATTCTGAGAGCGCACAGGCTTTCAAGAAGATTGCAACCTATATTCAGGAGAATACGACTGTGGTGCATACGCCTTACGTTCCAAAGCTTTCAAGTTGCTCGCCGTCTTCGTGTGCAACGTGTTCGGCCAACTGTCCGTCAAAAGGAAAAGCTGAAGAAGAATGAAACGCATAGACGAGTTTAGCTTTCATACTTTGGAAAATGCGCCGGATGCAGGCCGGTTAAACTGGGAGACTACGTCCAGAAATAGGGTGTTTGATACGCCTATTTTTAGCATAAATAGCGTGCATAGGCGCAGTCAGGATGGCCGTGAAGGGGACTTTGTGGAAATTGATTCTCCCCAGTGGGTTAACGTTGTTCCTTACTTTGTGGGTAAGGATGGCGTGCCTAGGTTTATCATGGAGCGTCAGTTTAGGCATGGCTCTGATACCGTTACGCTGGAGTTTCCGGCCGGACTAGTGGAGAAGGGGGAGAGCCCTAGAGCTGCGGGTTTGCGCGAGCTGGAAGAAGAAACTGGTCTTGTGGCGCATTCGTTTAAGTTTATTGGTTCTGTTTGTCCTAATTCTGCTTTCATGAATAATGAGGCTAACTTCTTCTTGGCTGAGGATTTAGAATTGACGCATTCTGAAAATGCCCGCAAGCTGGATGCAAATGAGGAAATTGATATTATTTCAATTCCGGTTTCAGAGGTTTTGGATAAACTTGGCACAGGTGAAATGGATAATGGCATTATGCTCATGTCTGGATTCTTCTTTTTGAGGGAAGCTAAAAAAAGAGGACTAGCGTTGAGCTAAGCTTTGACTTAAACTTTAGCTTGGAGTGCAATATGGCTGAAAAGAATAACATGATTAGGCTTGATAGTAAGAATACCACTTATATCATTAGAGTTACTGAAACGGGGCATCTGGAGAACCTTTATTATGGTAGAAGACTTAAACCAGAGGCTTATGTTGATGCACTGGTTCAGCCTCGTGAGATTGGCGTGGGAACTGGGGTTGCCTACTCAGAGGAGGATCCTTTAATGTTCCTTGAGAATGCCTGTCTTGAAATCAGCACTCCTGGTAAGGGAGACTACAGAAGTCCCGCCGTTGTGGTTGAGTATGACAAGGGCCTTCAGACTTTGGATTTTGTCTACAAAGCTCATAAAATTTTTAAGGGAAAGCCTTCAAGGTTTGAGCATTTTGCACAGTCGTATGCCAGTGAAGATGAGGCTACAACGCTGGAAATTCAACTTCAGGACAAGGTCTATCCTATCATTCTTCAGTTAAACTACACCGTATTCTATAATTGCGATACAATAGCCCGTTCTTGCACTTTGATTAATAAAACTAGGGCCTCACTGCAGATTCAGAACATCGCTAGCCTTCAATTGGACTTGTCTGATACAGATTGGAATGTGGTAAGTTTTGATGGTGCTTGGGCTCGTGAGCGGTTTATTTCAAGACGACATTTGTCTCCTGGAAAACTGGAAATTAGTTCTAGAACTGGAGTCAGTAGTGCTTCCCATAATCCTTGCATTTTTCTTGAAAGACCGGATTGCTGTTTGAACCATGGAGACTGTTACGCCTTCAATTTAATCTACAGTGGAAACCACAGAGAGGTGATAGAAGCTTCTCCTTACGGTTACGCTAGATTCCAAACAGGAATAAATCCAGAGTCCTTCAGCTGGAAGCTTTCTTCTGGACAGAGCTTCACAACTCCGGAAGCTGTTATGACCTTCTCTTGTTCTGGCAACAACGGTGCTAGTGCCAACTTCCATTCTTTCATTAAGAACCACATTGTCAGAGGTAAATGGAAGTTTAGAGAGCGTCCAGTGCTTTGTAATAACTGGGAGGCTACCTACTTTAATTTTACAGAATCCAAGCTTCTGGATTTGGCTAAGTGTGCAAAAGATCTTGGAGTTGAACTCTTTGTTCTGGATGATGGTTGGTTTGGAACCAGAGACGATGATACTTCAAGTCTTGGTGACTGGACTGTTAATGCCAGAAAACTTCCTGGTGGTATTTCAAAATTAAGTTACAAGATTCACAAGCTTGGTCTGATGTTTGGAATTTGGGTTGAGCCTGAGATGATTAGTAAGAGAAGTCTTCTTTATGAAAAACATCCAGATTGGATGGTTGCAATTCCTGGCCGTCAGCCTTCTGTTGGAAGAAACCAGTTCATACTTGACTACACTAGAAAAGAGGTTCGGGACTACATTGTTAATGCAATGTCTGAAGTTTTCAGTCTTGGGAATGTGGACTATGTGAAGTGGGACATGAACCGTACGTTCTCAGACCTTTATAGTGCCTCTCTTTCCAATATGGGAGAATTTTCGCACAGGTATGTTTGCGGGCTTTATGAAGTATTTGATCGCCTAGTTGAGGCCTTTCCTAACATTTTATTTGAGGGTTGTTCGTCTGGAGGCAATCGTTTTGACTTGGGCATTCTCTGCTATATGCCTCAAATTTGGACCAGCGATGACACTGATGTCTACTGTCGCACTTACATTCAAAATGGCACTTCCTATGGATATCCAATAGCAACAATGGGTGCGCATGTATCGGCTTCTCCAAATCATCAGACTCTTAGACGTAGCGATATTGAGTCTCGTTTTAACGTTGCAGCTTTTGGTATTTTTGGTTATGAGATGGATTTGACAGCTTTAAGTGCACAGCAAAAAGCCATAGTCAAAGCTCAGATTGAGTTCTACAAAAAGCATAGAAGTTTGCTACAGTTTGGAAGATTCTTCCGGCTTGAAGAACCTGAGGGAGAAGGGGGCAACACGCGTTGGGTTATTGCTAATTCTAACTACAGTGAGATGATTGTTCTTGATTTCCAAGCTTTGAATAAACCAAATCCAGGCCATGATGTGTTGAGAATTCCATTTGCGCGACCTGATTATGACTATGAGATTTCCGCTAGACCTCAAAAGATTAGTCTTGAAGTCTTTGGCAGCCTAATTAACATGATTGCGCCTGTTAATCTTTCAAGCGATGGCAAAGTTAAAAAGATTCTTGATGAGAGCTACATGCTCAAGACAGAAGATGAACATCATATTGTTTCTGGTGATGTCTTGGCTTACGGTGGCATTAAACTTGCTCCTCAATTTGGGGGCACTGGTTATAACGCAAAAGTCCGAGTTCTTGGTGATTTTGGCTCAAGACTTTATTACATTGCCAGGATTGAGAAGGAAAATAAGTAGCTTCTAGGTTCTTTTAGGCTATTGCAAAGAGCCTTCTTTTCTGTTATTGTTGTAAAGCAATTGGTGCTGTACCCAAGCGGTCTAAGGGGGCGGTCTGCAAAACCGTTGTTCACCGGTTCAAATCCGGTCGGCACCTATAGGAAGCCTTCCAGAGATGGAAGGTTTTTTTGTGCACCACGTACTTTTGCGTTCACCAGCTAGTGCGGCAGCACACAGGCTAGCGTGGAGGCATTATGAAAAATCAAAGATCTGAACAGCCTAGGCGTAAGAAAATTACTTTTCCCATGGAACTGGCTTATTTTATTGGCATGTTCCTTGTTGCTTTTAATGTTGCTTGTATGGAAAAAGCCAATTTTGGCGTTTCAATGGTAGTGGCTCCAGCGTATCTTCTTCACTTAAAGCTTTCCCCTAGTTATTCCTTTTTCACCTTTGGCATGGCTGAATACACCCTGCAAGCGGTGCTTTTAGTGATAATGATGCTGGTGTTACGCAAGTTTAAGCTTTCTTATTTCTTTTCCTTTGTCACCGCCGTTTTGTATGGTTTTACCTTGGACTTTTGCATTATGTTGGTAAGCCACCTAGACGCCAGTGCTACTTGGGTCAGAATCCTTCTTTATTTATCAGGAATGGTCATTGGCTCCTTTGGAATTTCTTTGTTCTTTCACACTTACATATCTCCAGAGGTTTACGAACTTTTTGTCAAAGAAATTTCCAAGAAGCTTGGCATGGACATTAACAAATTCAAGACCATCTATGACTGCTCTAGTTGTGCAATAAGTGTCATCCTTTCCTTTGTTTTTTATGGTTTTGGCCACTTTGAAGGTATCAAATGGGGCACAGTAATTTGCGCTCTAATCAACGGCTCCCTCATTGGCCTTGCCTCCAAATTTTTTGAGCATTTCTTTAACTTCAAAGACTGCCTTCCTTGGCGCAAGTATTTTGAGTAAGTTTTAGTTAAATGATAAAAAGTCGCTCCGAATTTCTTATATTTTACTTGAAAAGTCGCTCCGAATTTCTTATATTTTACTTGAAAAGTCGCTCCGAATTTCTTATATTTTACTTGAAAAGTCGCTCCGAATTTCTTATATTTTACTTGAAAAGTCGCTCCGAATTTCTTATATAGGATGATGTAAATGTATTTCAAGAGAAAAATTGACTCACTTTTAGATAACTGGTTAAAGACTGATTACAAGACACCCGCATTAGTTGTTGGAATTCGTCAATGTGGAAAGACTGAAACAATCCAAGAATTTGCAAAGAGAAATGGCCTAAAATTGGTGGAGCTTAACTTTTGGACCAATCCCGAATTCTGCTTGGACTTTGAAGGGCAATTAGATGTCGACGCCATTATTTCCAACATCTCTTTAAGATTTCCCAACATAGATTTTAAGCCAGACAAAACGCTAATCTTCTTTGATGAAATTCAAGATTGCCCCAGAGCCCGATTATCTTTTAAGAATTTTAAAAATGACGGTCGTTATAAAGTTATTGGAAGCGGATCTTATTTAGGAATCAACGGATATGTCACAGGGGATACAACTCCTATACCTATTGGTTACGAGAATGTTCTTCAGATGAAAACCATGGATTTTGAAGAGTTCTTATGGGCTATGGGTTACAAAGAAGAACAAATTAATACTCTTGTTGATTGCTTTAACGAGAAAAAACCAATTTCTGAGAACGTCCATAATCTATATAAAGATTTATTCTTGAAATATGCATGTATTGGAGGCTTTCCAAAAGTAGTCAAACAATACCTGTCTACACGACGAATTGTCGAGGCTTTCAAAGAACTGAGCAGCACTGTCTTTGATATGAAAACCGATTTTGGCAGAAGAAAAGACAAGAAAGGAAACCCTGTTTTTAAAGCCCCTGAAGTTTCTAGAATTCAAAGTGTATTTGATTTAATTCCTACTTTTCTTGCAAAGGATAATAAGCGGTTTATCGTTTCAAAGGTCTCGGGAGGCGTACAATATGACAAAAATGATGCAATTGAATATCTAAAGCAAGCTCACATTGTCTCAAAAGTCCATAATGTAGAGGTTCCCTCCCTTCCATTAGCAGGAGAGAAAATAGAGGCTCAATTTAAACTTTTCCCAGAGGACATAGGTATTGTTATGGCTATGTATGGGATAGATACCGTTGCTGCAGTTAATAAGGGTGATTTGGGACAAGGAAAAGGTGCAATCTATGAGGCCTTAGTTTTTGATTCTTTGAATAAAGCAGGGATAGAGCCCTACTATTTTGCAAAAGAAAGTGGCTTAGAGATAGATTTTGTTATTTCGTACAATGGTTTTGCCACGTTAGTAGAAACAAAGGCAAAGACTGGTAACACAAAATCTAGCAAAACAGTAATGAGCCATCCTGATCATTATGGGAAAACCAAACTTATAAAAATTGGAGACTATAACATTTGTGAAAGTGGAGATGTTATTACTATTCCACATTACCTAACTTTTGTATTAGGAAAGACTAAGTATAATTTTTAAGTAAAACCCAATCAGCACAGTGGATATATTTCTTGATTTGTCATGCTTGTTGTCACTGTAGCAAGTGTACTAAGTTGCCAATGACCACAGAGACTGGACCTTTTTAGCAGATTTTTGCTAAAAAAGTCTATTTTTGGCCCTTTTTTGAAATTTTTGGGCAAAAAGGTCCATTTTACACGGAACAGTCTCTTAGCTCAGAGCATAACTAGCCCCTAAAAGGTCCTAAAACAGGATTGCGGTGGCAATTGTGAAGTAAAGGAGCAGAGATAGGGCATCAACAATGG
>CAVCYP010000012.1:0-40370 GCA_963606545.1 Sphaerochaetaceae bacterium | reverse complement strand
AAGTATCAGTCTTTGGAAAAATACTGTAAGGATATGACCGCTTTGGCAAGACAGGGCAAGATGGATCCTGTAATTGGTAGAGACGAAGAGATTCGTAGGGTCATGCAGGTGCTTTCCAGAAAAACCAAGAACAACCCTGTTCTTATTGGTGAACCTGGTGTTGGTAAAACAGCAATTGTTGAAGGCCTTGCTCAAAGAATTGTAAGCGGAGATGTGCCAGATTCTTTGAAGGATAAGCGACTGCTTTCCTTGG
Source organism: Sphaerochaetaceae bacterium (assembly GCA_963606545.1). Taxonomy (GTDB): domain Bacteria; phylum Spirochaetota; class Spirochaetia; order Sphaerochaetales; family Sphaerochaetaceae; genus UBA9732. Next base: position 40,117 of record CAVCYP010000012.1, on the reverse strand, counting down.
ACGTTGGTGCTCTTGTTGCTGGTGCTAAGTTCAGAGGTGAATTTGAAGAGAGACTCAAGGCAGTTGTCAATGAAATTACCAAGAGTGACGGCAAGATTATTCTCTTTATTGATGAGCTGCATACCATTGTTGGTGCTGGTGCTGCAGAAGGTTCAACAGATGCTTCTAACCTAATTAAACCGGCTCTGGCAAGAGGTGAACTGCACGCAATTGGTGCTACAACCTTGGATGAGTACAGAAAGTACATTGAGAAAGACAAGGCCCTAGAAAGAAGGTTTCAGCCTGTTTTTGCTTCAGAACCTTCAGTAGAGGACACTATTGCTATTTTAAGAGGCCTTAAAGACCGCTACGAAATTCACCATGGCGTGCGTATTAAGGATGACGCTTTAGTCTCTGCAGCTGTGCTTTCTAACCGTTACATTACCAACAGATTTTTGCCGGATAAGGCCATAGATTTGATTGATGAAGCTGCCAGCCAGCTTAAGATGGAAATTGAAAGTCAGCCTACTGAGCTGGATAAGATTGAGCGTAAAATCCTGCAACTTAAGATTGAGCAGCAGGCGCTTTCCAAGGAAGAGGATGATTCTTCAAAGGCTAGACTTGAGAAGATAAACAGTGAGCTTGCTGATCTTAAGACTACCAGAGATGCTATGCACCTTAGATGGGAGAATGAGAGAACTGCCATTGAGGGTATAAGAGAAAAGAAAAGCGCTTTGGAGCAGCTTAGATTGGATGAGACCAAGGCAGAGCGGAGTGGAGACCTTGCCAAGGCAGCTGAGATCAAGCATGGCAGAATTCCTCAACTTCAACATGAGATAGAGCAGATGAATCAGCATTTAAGCGAGCTTCAGGGAGATCACAAGCTACTCAAGGAAGAGGTTGATGAGGACGATATTGCACGTATTGTCTCTTCTTGGACTGGTATTCCAGTGTCCAAGATGCAGGGCTCTGAGATGCAAAAGTATGTCAACCTAGAGAAGATTCTCTCTGAAAAGGTCCTTGGACAAGATGAGGCTATTTCTGCCGTAGCTAACGCTATCAGAAGAAATAAAACCGGCATTGGTGATGAGCACAGACCTCTTGGCTCCTTCTTGTTTGCAGGTCCTACCGGGGTGGGTAAGACAGAGCTTGCAAAGGTTTTGGCTTCCTTCCTGTTTGATGATGAAAAAGCGCTGACCAGAATTGATATGTCTGAGTACATGGAAAAGTTCAGTGTGTCTAGACTCATTGGAGCCCCTCCAGGATACGTTGGCTACGATGAAGGCGGTCAGCTAACTGAGGTGGTGCGACGCAGACCGTACTCCGTAGTCCTGTTTGATGAAATAGAGAAGGCGCATCCCGATGTCTTCAACGTTCTTCTTCAGATTCTGGACGACGGCAGATTAACTGATGGTCAGGGCAGATTGGTGGACTTTACCAACACTATCATCATCATGACCAGTAACCTTGGAAGTAAGCAACTTATGGAATCTTCTAGCGTAGAAGAGGGCCATAAGGCGGTTATGGAGGTTATCAGACAGTCCTTTAAGCCTGAATTTATCAACAGAATTGATGAAATCATTATCTTTAACCAGCTTGGAAGAGAGCAGATTAAGGGCATTGTTGAGCTTCAGCTTAAGCGGCTTGCTCAGAGACTTGAGAACAGAAATCTTCATCTTAAGTGGGATGATTCTGTTACTGAATTGGTTGCAAATGCAGGTTTTGACCCAGATTATGGGGCAAGACCTATTAAGAGAGCAATTCAAAACTTGGTGGAGAACCCACTTGCGGTGGATATGCTCAACGGTAAGTTCAGTGATGGAGATTCTATTGAACTCACTGCACCAAACGGAGATCTTCACCTTGAGAGAGTTTCGTAAACTTGGGGAATATCTACGTCAAAAATCCATGAGGAGCCTTCAAATAGGCACTCATGGACGTGATAGTTCTTTAAAAGGCGGTTCACAGAACCAATTTCAGGGTTCTGGAGAATTGCCTTTTTTAATTTAGAACTAAGAAGTACGGGGTGACCGGGTTTTGGCTCTACGGTTTCATTGGACGGCTCAGTTGCCTCTGCTACAAAGGGCCTTACTGCGTCATAACCTTCCAAAAATGGAACTAGGGCACTATAGTTTGAAGGTTCTATCAGTGGCATATCAGAAAGATTGATGAAAAAATCTTCCCCCTCTTTAACTTTGGCTACGGCGCAAACGGTGGAAGAGTACTGGCCTTTTTCAAAGTCTTCATTGTGGACAAAAGTAAAAGTAATATTTTTTTCTTTTGCGTATTGCACACAACTTTCAAGGGCTTTTTCCACTTGTTCTTTCATGTAGCCGGTAACAACTATGATTTCTTTGGTAGTTTTTGTATCTAGGGTTTCCAGATACTTTAATGCTTGTAGACAGCAGTGGGCGGACATGGAAAGCCCTTTGTAGGGAAGGAGCATTTTGTTGTTCTTTCCCATTCTTGAAGAGGTTCCGGCTGCAAGCATTATGACGGTCATGGCTTATTCCACTAGGTAAGTTTGGTTAGTGTTTTTTTGCATCCTCAAGAGAGGTGTCAACGTCAGTGTTAAGAGGAACTGGACAGCTCTGGACGTTCCAGATTTGACTTGCATATTCCTTGATGGTTCTGTCAGAGGAGAACATTCCACTTGAGGCTACGTTGATAATTGCCTTTTTATTGAAGTCTTTGAAGTCGTTTTTGTACAAATTAAGGGCTTCCTGATGACGGTCTGCATACATTCTTAAATCTGCAAAAATGAAGTAACGATCGCCTAAATCAAAGATATCGTGGTATAATTTGTTGAATACGTCTGGTTCTGTGCTATTGAAGTAGTTAGACTTAAGCAACGTTACAAGCTCTTTAATCTCCTCATCTTGGTTGATGAAGTCGTACGGATTGTAAGTGTTTCTCATCTTTGCAAGCTGGTCTTCTGTATGGCCAAAGATGAAGATATTGTCGTTGCCAACTTCCTGTGCAATCTCAACGTTGGCACCATCTAGGGTTCCAATTGTCAGGGCTCCGTTCATCATAAACTTCATGTTTCCGGTTCCAGAAGCTTCAAGACCGGCGGTGGAAATTTGTTCACTTAGGTTGGTGGCAGGGATGATGCTTTCAGCCATTGTTACTCTGTAGTTTGGCATGAAGTGAACCTGAAGAAGCTTATTAGTTGTGTTATCTTGGTTCAAAACAGAAGCAATGCTGTTGATGAACTTGATTGAGAGTTTTGCATTCTCGTAACCTGGAGCACTCTTACCTCCAAAGAGGAAGGTGGTAGGGGTGAAGTTCTTGGCAAACTTGCTGTCTAATTTTAGCTTCATGTAGGTAAGTACAATATTGAAGGCATCTAGAAGCTGTCTCTTGTATTCGTGAATTCTCTTTACCTGAACATCAAACAGGGTGTTTGGATCTACCTTAATTCCACAATCCTTCATTAGGAAGTGGGCTGCAGTCTTTTTGTTCTCATTTTTAATTTTTGCAAACTTTTCAGCAAAGGCAGCGTCTTCTGCATAGGGCAGGAGGTCTTTGAGTTTGTCTGCGTTGGTAATCCACTCTGGACCAATGGTATCTGTTATGAGGCTTGCAAGTTTTGGGTTTGCAGAATAGAGCCATCTGCGGGGTGTGATTCCGTTGGTCTTGTTTTGGAATTTATCAGGAAAGATGGCGTTAAATTCAGGGAACATGCTATTTTTTAGCAGTTGAGTGTGCAATTGGGCTACTCCGTTGACCGAATGCGAACCAATGATTGCAAGGTTTGCCATCCTAACATTCTTAGGGTTTGACTCTTCTATAATACTTACTTTCTGAATTGCCTGAGTCTGCTGCTCTGTCTGCATTGGGAAGAAGCTGACTGCATACTGCAAGAAACGTCTGTTAATCTCATAGATAATTTGCATATGGCGTGGAAGTAGCTCTTCCATCATTGGAACTGGCCACTTTTCAAGGGCTTCTGGCATGAGCGTGTGGTTGGTATAGCCCATAGTTTTTTGAGTAATTTCCCAAGCCTGATCCCAATCAAGGTTTTCCAGGTCAATTAAGATTCTCATGAGCTCTGCAATTGCAATGGACGGATGAGTGTCGTTCAGCTGGATTGCTGCCATGTTAGGGAAGTTGTTCCAATTGCCATCAATGGACTTGAAACGACGCACAATATCTGCTAGCGAGCAGGCTACAAAGAAATACTGTTGCTTGAGCCTTAAAACCTTACCCATGTATCGGGTATCGTTTGGATAGAGGACTTGGCTTATGTTCTCTGCCTGAATCTTGGTGCGCACGGCCTCCGTGTAATCTCCATTGTTAAACTGCTCTAGGCTGAAATCTTCAACTGCTTTAGCGCTCCACAGCCTAAGCGTGTTTACCGTTTTTCCTCCAAAACCGATAATTGGCATGTCGTAGGCCATACCAATGACTTTGTCTGTATTTATCCATTTATAGTTGTCTCTGCCATTTTCTCTTATGACTCTGACGTGCCCGCCAAAGTTGACCGTATAGCATAAATCGGTTCTGGGGACTTCCCAAGGGTTGCCATAGCGGAGCCAGTTATCGGGCTGCTCAAGCTGGTAGCCGTCTTTGATTTGCTGGCGGAAGATGCCGTAGTTGTAGCGGATTCCGTAGCCAAAGGAGGGGATTTCAAGTGTGGCAAGGGAGTCAAGGAAGCAGGCGGCAAGACGGCCAAGGCCTCCGTTGCCAAGTCCGGCGTCAGGCTCTACGTCTGCCAGCTCTTCATAGCTGTAGCCAAGGCTCTTTAAGGCCTTTGTGACTTCATCTTGAAGGCCCATATTATTAATATTGTTAGTCATAGCTCTTCCCATGAGGAATTCAAGGGAGAGGTAGAAGACTCTTTTGGCTTTCTGGCTTCTTTGGATTTTTCTGGAAATATCCCACTGGTGGATTATTCTATCTTTAATAGTTAAAGCTAGGGCGTCATAGCGGCCTTCCATTGTGGTGTGAAAGACGTCTGCGTCTTGTGTATATTTGAGATGTTCTGCAAAATCTTTTTCAATTGCTTTGGCGCTGTGAGAGATTCTTGTATTTTCTGAATTGTCTTTTTTTGCTGGCATTTGCTTTTCTACCTTTGGCTTTTTGCAAATTTTTGTTTCTCTTTATCTGTTTGTTTAAAAGAAGATAAATTAAAACGGCTTGATTATATCAGAAAAAAACGCTATTAGCAATTAAAACCTCAGGAACTAGAAAAAATCGAACAAAAACGAACTGTGCAAAGAAGTTATTGACAAAGTATTTACGTTTTGGTATCTTGCATTTTGCATATTTCCGTGCTGTTATTATGCCCTTGTAGCTCAGCCGGTAGAGCACCACCATGGTAAGGTGGGGGTCAGCGGTTCAAATCCGCTCGGGGGCTTAAATAATATTAGAGTATGGATTTGGAAGTGAAAAAGATATAGGCGTAAAAGCCTTAAGGAGTATAGAAATGGCTGACAAAAAGAAAAGTCCTGTTGAGAAAATTGCTCTCCAGTGCACAGAATGCAAGAGAAAGAATTACACAACAGAAAAAAATCGCCGTAATAATCCGAACAAGCTTGAACTCATGAAGTATTGTCCGTTCGATCGCAAGCACACCTTGCATCGTGAAACAAAGGTAAAATAAGCAGCATTGCTTAAATAATAGAGAAATATAGGCCAGTAGCTCCAACGGTTAGAGCACTGGTCTCCAAAACCGGGTGTTGGGGGTTCGAATCCCTCCTGGCCTGTAGAATCTCTGTTTGGGAGTTTTTAGATGAAGAAGTTGGTCAAATACTTTAAAGAATGTCGTCTTGAGATGAAGAAGGTCGCATGGCCTAATAAGGCTACAATTATTTCTTCCACAAAGATTGTCATCATTACCACAATCGTGTTTGCCGTCCTCCTTGGTCTTGCAGATTTCTTGTTACTCAAGGCAGTGTCCTTGATTTTCTAAGGTAGGAGTCAAATGGCAAGAGGCTGGTACACAGTTCATACATATTCGGGTTATGAGCAGAAGATTGAGAAACTTATCCGCAGAATGATGGAAACTGATAGCGATTTTGCTTCAGTTTGTCTTGATGTTAAAGTTCCTTTTGAAATTCTTATTGAGACCAAAGATGGGGTCAAGAAAGAAGTTAAGCACAAGGTTCTGCCTGGTTATATTCTCGTTGAATTAGACATGCCCGAAGACGACTCTTGGAAGCGCTATTGTTCTCAGATTAAGCGCATTCAGGGGGTTACAGGCTTCTTGGCTGCAACAAGATCTTCAAAGCCAGTGCCACTTTCAAAGGATGAGATGAATAATATCCTCCAGAGAACTGGCGAAATTAAGGCAGAAAAGACATTTAGACCCAAGCAGAGCTTTAACGTTGGAGAGTCTGTCAAGGTGGTTGACGGACCATTCTCTGGCTTTACGGGTGTTATTGAAGAAATCAACCTTGAGAAGAGTCGTATTAGAGTCTCGGTTGAAATCTTTGGAAGACCTACACCTGTTGAAATTGAATTCAATCAGGTTGAGAAGATCTGACGAATTCTTCCTTCAAGTATGGAACGTTGCTTGAGGGATTAATTTGACATACGTTCAATTGCATTGAATTACTCCTCTCCGGGAATTTGGATGACAAGCTGGGCTTGATAAATATCGGGTTAAAGCAAGTTGGAAGAGGACGCGGAAAGGTGGGAGCCTGATCGTATGACAGGCGTTATTACCAGCGTGGGGGTCTGATTTATCCGCCAACTCAGGCAAGACCTCGCACGTAAGGAGAAAAATATGGCAAAGAAAAAGGTTACTGCAATCATTAAGTTGCAGTGTCCAGCCCAGAAGGCTACACCGGCCCCTCCAATTGGCCCGGCTCTTGGTCCTCACGGGGTAAGTGCACCACAGTTTGTCCAGCAGTTCAACGAAAAGACAAGACAGTTTGAACCAGGCTTGACAGTTCCAGTCGTAATCACGGTTTACGCAGACAGAACATTCTCTTTCATTCTGAAGACTCCTCCAGCAGCTGTTCTTATTAAGAAGGCTTTGGGATTACAGAAGGCTAGCGGTGTTCCAAACAAGCAGAAGGTTGGTACTCTTTCTCAGGCTCAGCTTGAAGAAATTGCAAAGACCAAGATGCCTGATTTGAATGCTAATGACCTTGAGGCTGCAAAGCATATTATTGCTGGAACAGCAAGAAGCATGGGTGTGGAGGTAGAGAAATGAAGCACGGCAAAAAGTATCAGGACGCTGTCAAGAAATATGACAGAACCAAAGTTTACGCTCTTGCTGAAGCTGCTAGCCTCGTAAAGGAACTTTCTTTTGCAAAGTTTGACGAGACAGTAGAGCTCCACATTAAGCTTATGCTCAAGAAGAGCCAGAGTGTCAGAGACACTGTTGTTCTTCCAAACCAGTTCTCAGCTGAGAAGAAAATTCTTGTTTTCGCTAAGGGTGACAAGGCTCAGGAAGCTCTTGATGCTGGCGCAACCTATGTTGGTGATGCAGATCTCATTGAGAAGATTCGTGGTGGTTGGATGGATTTTGACGTAGCAGTCGCAACTCCAGACATGATGAAGGACGTAGGTAGACTTGGTCCTATCCTTGGTAGAAGAGGTCTTATGCCTAACCCAAAGACACAGACTGTCACCATGGACATCAAGGGTGCTCTTGCTGAGCTCCGCAAAGGAAGAGTTGAATTCCGTTCAGACAAGACTGGTGTTGTTCACATGGCAATTGGTAAGGTTTCTATGGATGCAGACAAGATTGCTGAAAACGCAGATGTCGCAATCAAAGAGATCTTCAGAAGAAAGCCTGCAGACGCAAAGGGTGACTTTGTTGTCAGCACAGCTCTTGCTTCAACAATGGGTCCAGGCGTCATGGTTGATACCAAGGACGTTCTGTAATTAGGCGAGGTGAAGTATGGAATATCATGTAAAAGTAAACGAAACTAAAGAAGCTGCTGTAAAACAGCTTAAGGAAGAGTTTGGCCAGTACTCCGGATTCATCTTTGCAGATTATCGTGGTCTCACAGTTGCTCAGATTTCTGATCTCAGAAAGCAGCTTAGAGCTAAGGATGCAGTATGCCGCGTTGTCAAGAATCGCTATGCAAAGATTGCAATGAGAGAACTTGGACACGAAGGTGTAGATGACAAGTTGGTTGGCCCAACTGCGGTTGTTCTCGCAAGAGGCGACGAGCAGAGCGCAATTGCTAAGATTGTTGTAGATGCCCAGAAAGGTACAGACAACAAGCTTCAGGTCCGTGGTGGATACCTTGATGGTAGAGCTTTTGATGCTGCACAGGTTGAAGCATTCTCCAAGCTCCCAGGCAGACTTGAGCTTATCAGCCACCTCATGGCTACCATGATGGCTCCTGTCCAGAAGGTCGCAGCTACACTCCTTGCCTACCAGGAGAAGTTGGAAGGCAAAGCCCCAGCAGAAGAGGCTAAAGCAGAGTAACAACGGTTTTAGTCTTCATAGTACCATGCTATGACCGTTGAAAATAAAAATTCTTATTAAGGAGAAGTTAATATGGCTACAAAAGAAGAGATTTTAGAGACTATCGCTAACATGACTGTAATGGAGGTTGCTGACCTCATTAAGGCAATGGAAGAGAAGTTTGGTGTTACAGCCGCTGCTGCTGCAGTTGCAGTTGCTGCAGGTCCTGCTGCTCCAGTTGAAGAAGCTGAAGAGAAGACAGAGTTTGACGTTATTCTTAAGTCCTTTGATGCATCAAAGAAAATTGCTGCAATTAAGGCTGTCAGAGAAGTCTGCTCAGATCTTGGCCTCAAGGAAGCTAAAGAGCTCGTTGAGGGTGGTGGAAAGGTCAAAGAGGGTATCTCTAAGGCTGATGCTGCTGCTGCCAAGGAAAAGCTCGAGGCTGCTGGCTGCGTAGTTGAGGTAAAATAATTAGTTTTACAAACAGAACCTCCCGGGCCTTTTTAGGTCAAGGGAGGGTTTCTGTCTTTTTTTGATGTATTTTTTAGTGCCACGTTTTGTGGCGTTTATCACTGATTTGGGGGTACAAGATGGTTGCCAAAGGCAAACCCATAAACAGAACCTATATCGGGGCAGATTACGATGAAGTATGTGAGCTTCCGGATTTAATTGGAATCCAGAAAGACTCCTATGAAAGCTTCCTCCAGAGCAAAAAGCTCAAGAATGGAGAGCCTGTTGATGAGAAGAGTGGCCTAGAAGAGGTCTTCAGATCTATTTTCCCAATTGATGGGCCTAATGGCGAAATGAGCCTCAGATATGAGTCCTATTCGCTGGATTTTGACAATATCAAATTCTCAGAGACTGAATGCAAGAAGAAGGGTCGCACTTACAGCGTTCCACTTCGTGCTGTAATTAGTCTGGCACTTGCCGCCAATGATGAGCTTAGAGAAAAGGACATTTTCCTTGGCGATATTCCTCTTATGACAGATAGAGGAACTTTCATCATCAATGGAGCTGAAAGAGTTGTCGTAAGCCAGATTCATAGATCCCCAGGTGTTATTTTCACTAATGAAAAGGGTGTTTATTCTTCAAGAATCATCCCTTACCGCGGCTCCTGGCTCGAGTTTGAGATTGACGAAAAGAAAAGAGTCATTGCTGCAAAGATTGATAGAAAGAAAAGAATACTTGGAACCCTGTTCCTCAGGGCCATTGGATACAATACTCGTGAGAAGATTATTGCTGCTTTCTATGCTTCAAAGACAATGGAGCTCAACGAGCAGACAAAGGAAGCTTTTGACGGACAGTATCCAGCAAAGGATATTTATGCTGTTGTTGATGGAAAAGAAGTTAAAGTTTTCCAGGCAGGTACAGCACTTAACGCTAATGATATTGATACTCTTATTGGCATGGGTGTCCAGAGCATTGATCTTGTGGATATGCAGGCCAAGGATTCGTTACATAGCGACATGGTCCTCAATTGTTTTGCTATTGAGGAATCTAAATATACAAACAGCGGTGTAAGTGATGAGCCAACAAAGGAAGAGGTTCTCAGCCATATTTACAGTGTTCTCATTCCTGGTGAAATGATTACAACTGAAAGAGGCGAGAAGGAGCTTCCTGAGATGTTCTTCTCCTCACGCCGTTATGATCTTGGAGCGGTTGGCCGCTACAAGCTTCACAAGAAGTTCTATGCTGGTGATGAAGATTCTGAATTTGATGAGAACCTCACAGTTCTTACTCCAGAAGACATTGTCAACACCATGAAGTTCTTGATTAAAGTTTACATTCATGAAGAAAGCTTGGATGATATTGACCACCTTGGAAACCGCCGTGTAAGAAGCGTTGGTGAGCTCTTACAGCAGCAGCTCAAGGCAGCTTTCTCAAGAATGGAAAGAATTGCTAAAGATAGAATGAACACAAATCCAGAAGCTGCAAAGCCACAGGATTTGATTTCCAACAAGCCAATTGTTGCTGCAATCAAAGAATTCTTTGGTTCTTCCCAGTTCTCACAGTTCATGGATCAGATTAACCCTCTTGCTGAGCTTACTCATAAGAGAAGACTTACAGCTTTGGGAAGTGGTGGTCTTAACCGTGACCGTGCAGGCTTTGAGGTTAGAGACGTTCACTATACTCATTACGGAAGAATGTGTCCTATTGAGACTCCTGAAGGTTCCAACATTGGTCTTATTGTTTCTTTGGCAAACTATACAAGAATTAACAAATATGGCTTCCTTGAGACTCCTTACAGAAAGGTTGTTGATGGAAAGGCTACCAAAGAAGTCAGATTCCTTGATGCTTATGATGAGGAAAGATACTTTATTGCAAACGCAAACGCCAAACTCAACAAGGATGGCTCCTTTGCAGAAAAGATGGTTCCTGTCCGCAACAAGGGAGATTACTCAACCCGCAGACCTGATGAAATCAAGTACATGGACGTATCTCCAAAGCAGGTTGTTTCTGTAGCAGCTTCTTTGATTCCATTCCTTGAGCACGACGACGCAAACAGAGCTTTGATGGGCTCTAACATGCAGCGTCAGGCAGTTCCTCTTCTCTTCCCAGAAGCTCCTAGAGTTGGTACTGGTATGGAAACCAAGACCGCCTACGACACCGGCGTTCTCATCAAGGCCAAACGCGGCGGTAAGGTCACCTACGTCTCTTCAACCAAGATTGAAGTTACGGTCAACCCAGCTGAATGCGAGATTGAAGGCGAAATTGATAAGTACGAGGTCCAGAAGTTCCAGAGAACTAACCAGGATACCTGTTTTACCCAGACCCCGATAGTCTGTAATGGTCAGATTGTTAAGGCCGGCGACGTGCTTGCTGACGGTCCTGCAACAGATAGAGGAGACCTTGCTCTTGGTAGAAACATCCTTGTTGGCTTTGTCCCATGGAACGGCTACAACTACGAGGACGCTGTTCTTATTTCAGAGAGAGTTGTCAAGGACGATATTTATACATCTATACATATTAAAGAGTTCTCTACCGATATTAGAGAGACTAAGCTTGGTCCAGAGAAACTCACACGTGATATTCCAAACACCAATGAGAAGATGTTGGAGATGCTGGATGAAGAGGGTATTGTAAAGATTGGTACCATGGTTCATCCGGGTCACATCCTTGTTGGTAAGGTCACTCCAAAGAGCGAAAGCGACACAACCCCAGAGTTCAAGCTTTTGAATTCAATCTTTGGTGAAAAGGCTAAGGAAGTACGTGATACCTCCCTTAAGGTTCCACACGGAACAGAAGGTATTGTAATTGATGTTCAGAGACTCAAGAAGAGTGATGGCGAAAACAGCGCAGAACTTCCTCCTGGAGTTGAAGAGACCATCAAGGTTCTTATTGCCACAAAGCGTAAGCTCAGACAGGGCGATAAGATGGCTGGTAGACATGGAAACAAAGGTGTTGTTTCAAGAATTCTCCCTGAAGAGGATATGCCATTCATGGAAGACGGAACTCCACTTGATGTTTGTCTCAACCCACTTGGTGTTCCTTCACGAATGAACATTGGACAGCTTATGGAAACTCAGCTTGGTTGGGCTGCTGTGAAACTTGATCAGTGGTATTCAACTCCTGTATTCCAGAGCGCTTCAATGGAACAGATTGAAGAAAAGATGAAAGAAGCTGGTCTTCCAATTACTTCCAAGACCACTTTGTATGATGGAAGAACAGGTGTTCCATTCGTGAACCCAGTCTTCTGTGGCTATATCTACTACCTCAAGTTGCACCACCTTGTTGATGACAAGATGCATGCAAGAAGTACTGGTCCTTATTCTCTTGTTACACAGCAGCCACTTGGTGGTAAGGCACAGTTTGGTGGTCAGAGACTTGGAGAAATGGAGGTTTGGGCACTTGAAGCTTATGGTGCTGCAAATACTCTCCAGGAGCTTCTCACCATCAAGAGTGATGACATGAACGGACGTGTTAAGATTTACGAAAGCATTGTTAAAGGCGAGCCTGCTTCTAATGCTGGTATGCCTGAGGCTTTCAACGTTCTTGTTCAGGAAATCCGTGGTCTTGCTTTGGATATGAGTGTTTACGATTCCAAGGGTAAGCAGGTTGCTTTGACAGAAAGAGATGAAGAGATCATTGCCAAGAAGAAGGGTCTTTGATTTAGGGAGCTGGACAGATGAAAGATATTCAAGATTTCAACAATGTAATGATTAAGCTCGCTTCTCCAGAGCAGATCAAAGATTGGTCTTATGGAGAGGTTAAGAAGCCTGAAACCATTAACTACAGAACTCTCAGACCAGAGAGAGAAGGTCTTTTCTGTGAAAAGATTTTTGGAACCACCAAAGAGTGGGAATGTTATTGTGGAAAGTTCAAGTCTATCCGTTATAAGGGAGTAGTCTGCGACCGTTGTGGCGTTGAAGTTACTAACGTCAAGGTCCGTCGTGAAAGAATGGGCCACATAACTTTGGCTTCCCCAGTATCCCATATTTGGTATTATAGAAGTGTTCCTTCAAGAATGAGCTTGCTCTTGGATATTTCCAAGACAGCTCTTCAGAGCGTTCTTTACTATGAGAAATATATTGTTCTCAACCCTGGTGATACTGATTTGAAGTATAAGCAGCTCCTCTCTGAAGAAGAGTACATCAATGCTCGTGAGCAGTACGGTGATTCCTTCACTGCTAGCATGGGTGCTGAGGCTATTAGAATTCTTCTTTCAGAGTTGGATCTCAAGGCTCTTAGCGAGGAGTTGAGAGGTCAGATGACAAACAGCAACTCCAAGGCTGTTGATAAGAGACTCTTAAAGAGAATCGAGGTAGTAGAGAACTTCCGTGATAGCGATAACAAGCCAGAGTGGATGATTCTTACAGTTATTCCAGTCATTCCACCAGATCTCAGACCTATGGTTCAGTTGGACGGTGGTAGATTTGCAACCAGCGACCTCAATGACCTTTACAGAAGAGTTATTAATAGAAATAACAGACTTCAGAGACTCATTGGCCTTCACGCTCCTGATATTATTGTCAGAAACGAGAAGAGAATGCTTCAGGAAGCAGTTGACGCTTTGTTTGATAACTCCAAGAGAAAGCGTGGTGCTGTTAAGGGTGCAAATAGCAGACCTCTCAAGTCCCTTTCTGACATGCTCAAAGGTAAGCAGGGTCGTTTCAGACAGAACCTCCTTGGTAAGCGTGTAGACTACAGCGGACGTTCTGTTATTGTTGTTGGTCCAGAGCTTAGACTCCACCAGTGCGGTCTTCCTTCAAAGATGGCTCTTGAGCTTTATAAGCCATTCCTTATGAGAAAGCTGGTTCAGAGCGGTCTTGCTTCCAACGTAAAGAAAGCTAAGACTTTGGTTGAGCAGGAGACTTCCGATGTTTGGGCAGTACTTGATGATGTAGTTAAAGAGCATCCTGTTATGCTTAACAGAGCTCCTACACTTCATAGACTTGGTATTCAGGCCTTTGAACCTGTCCTAGTTGACGGAAAGGCCATTAAGCTTCACCCTCTTGTATGTCATGCTTTCAACGCTGACTTTGATGGTGACCAGATGGCTGTCCATGTTCCTCTCACACAGGCTGCTCAGCTTGAGTGTTGGACTTTGATGCTCAGTGCTACAAACCTTTTGGACCCAGCTAACGGTAAGCCAATTGTTTATCCTTCACAGGATATGGTTCTTGGTATCAACTATCTTACCAGAGCTAAGAACAATGACAAGGGCCAGGGCCACTATTACGATAACTTGGATGAAATCCAGATGGCTATTGAAGCCGGAAGCCTTTCTTACAACGCAAAGATTGGTTACAGACTTCCAGATGGCTATAGATTCACATATCCAAAAGATGAAAATGATTACACCACAGCTGGTAGACTTTTGTTCTATGATGCTCTCCCAAAGGTAGAGGGTCTGGACTTTAAGAGCTATTTCAACAAGTGCTTTGGAGACAAGGAACTTAAGAAATTGATAGCCGCTGCTTTGAAGAACAGCGCAAATTCTGTTGTTGTTAAGCTGGTTGACGCCATCAAAGACGTTGGTTTCAAGTATGCAACAGTCTTTGGTGCAACTATTGGTCTTTCAGACATGATCATCCCAGAGTCCAAGAAGGCTTTGGTGGATGAAGCTAACGAGAAACAGGCTGAAGTTCTTGAGCAGTACCACCATGGTCAGATTACTCAGGAAGAGCGTTACAACAGATTGATTGACATTTGGTCTCAGACAAACGAACAGCTTGCTGATGAACTTATGGCAAAACTCAGAGAAAGCCAGAACGGTTTCAACCCATTGTTCCTCATGGCAGACTCTGGTGCTAGAGGTTCTAAGACCCAGATTCGTCAGTTGGGTGGTATGCGTGGTCTCATGTCTAAGCCTAATGGTGATATTATTGAGTTCCCAATTAAGTCCAACTTCAAAGAAGGTCTTTCAATCATTGAGTTCTTCATTTCTACAAACGGTGCTAGAAAAGGTTTGTCAGATACTGCTTTGAAGACAGCTGAAGCTGGTTATCTTACCAGAAGACTTATTGATATTTCTCAGGATGTTGTCATTACAGAAGATGACTGTGGAACTATCAACGGTATTGTAAGAACTGCAATCAAAGATGGTGATGAGATTATTCAGTCTCTCGCTGACAGAATTACAGGTCACTATACTCTTGAGAATGTTATCAATCCAAACACTGGAGAGATTATCGTTCCTCTTGATCATGAGATTACAGACGAAGAAGCCAAGAAGATTGAAGATGCTGGCGTAGAAGGCGTTTTGGTTAGAACCGTTCTTACTTGTGAAGCAGAACACGGGGTTTGCCGCAAGTGCTATGGTAGAAACCTTGCAACTAACAAGCCTGTTGATGTTGGTGAAGCTGTTGGTATTATTGCAGCTCAGTCAATTGGTCAGCCAGGTACTCAGCTCACAATGAGAACCTTCCACGTTGGTGGTACAGCTTCAACAAGTGCCGAGGAAAACAGCATTTCCTTCAAGCATCCTGTCTACGTTGCAAAGCTTACTGGTAACACAGTTGTCAGAGCTGAAGACAACGTCAAGCTCCTCACCAGAAAGGGCCATATCTTCTATAGAAACGTCCAAGACGAGTTTGAGTTCTCTAAGACCACCAAGCTGGCTAATGGCGTAGCCGATGGTTCAAAGGTTGTTGCCGGTGCTTTGGTTTGCACCAACGGAAAGGTTGAGTGTCGCTGCGGAGTTAAGGGTGGAACCGTCAAGATTGTTGGCGACAAGCTTTTGATTTTGGGCAACGAGGAAAGAATTGATGCAAGAGCTGGTTCAGAAGTTAAGGTAGAAGATAACTCCTACGTTAAGGCTGGCGATGCTATTATGACATTTGACCCATTTGCAGAGCCAATCATTTCTGAGTGCGATGGTATGGTCAAATACGTTGACCTCACTTTGGGAACAACTCTCCTTAAGGAAGTTAACGAAGAAACCGGTATTGTTGGTTACAGAGTTACTGACCACACTCTTGAGAACGTTGAGCCTAGACTTGAAATTGTGGATGCAGAAGGAAATACAATTGCTTCTTACTTGCTCCCAGGTTCTTCCTATATTCAGGTAGCAGATGGCGAGATGGTTGCCAAAGGTCATGTCATTGCAAGACTTTTGATGGCCAGCGTCAAGACAAAGGATATTACTGGTGGTCTTCCAAGAGTTGGAGAACTCTTTGAGGCTAGAAAGCCAAGAAGCGTTGCCGTTCTTGCACAGGCTAGCGGTGTTGTTTCCTTTGGTCCTGTTTCAAAGGGTAAGAGAATTGTTATTGTTAAAGACGAGTTTGGTGAAGAGCATACACATGCAATCCTTCTTGGTAAGCACATCCTTGTAAGAGAAGGGGACCATGTTGAAGCAGCTGAGCGTCTTTGCGATGGAAACATTGATCCACATGACATTTTGTCTATCTCTGGTGAAAATGCACTCCAGCAGTTCTTGCTTAACGAAGTCCAGGAAGTTTACAGACTACAGGGCGTAGACATTAATGATAAGCACCTTGGCATCATTGTTCGTCAGATGCTCAAGAAGGTTGAGATTATTAATGTTGGTGATACTAAGTTCATCCTTGGCCAGAAGGTTGATAAGTTCAAGTTCCATAAGGAAAATGAAGCAGTTCAGTTGACTGGTGGTAAGGCTGCTACAGCTAGACCTTGTTTGCTTGGTATTACTAATGCTTCCTTGTCAATTGACTCCTTTGTCAGTGCCGCTTCCTTCCAGGAAACAACAAAGGTCTTGACAAACGCAGCAATTGCTGGTAGTAGAGATGAGTTGCGTGGTCTTAAGGAGAACGTCATCATTGGACATCTCATTCCTGCTGGTACAGGTATGGATTGTTACAGAAACGTTAAACTTAAGGATGAAGATACCTTAGCAATTAGTGATAGAGTTGATTCCGTAATGAGTGCAAGAGCACAGGAAGAGATTACGGATTTAGCAGATATGTCAACTGAGGGTGACGAAGACGATTTCGTTGAAGAAGATTTCTCTGACGATGAAGAATGAGTCACACGCTGACCTTAGTTTGAGATAAAAGGGCTACACTAGCTTTTAGTGTGGCCCACAATCCGTCCGTATGGACGGTTTATTTGCGTATATGGCAGTTGTTCTGACGCCCTGCGTTGGAAGCGTCGTATACGGTGAGGAGTAGCATAATGCCTACAATTAACCAACTGATCAGAAAAGGTCGTTCAAAGGTTACACACAAGACCAAGTCCCCTGCATTGGAAGGCTGCCCACAGAAACGTGGTGTTTGCACAAAGGTCATGACCGTAACACCTAAAAAACCTAACTCAGCTTTGAGAAAGGTTGCTCGTGTCCGTCTCTCAAACGGCATTGAAGTCACGGCTTACATTCCAGGTATTGGACACAACCTCCAGGAGCACTCAGTTGTATTGCTTCGTGGTGGAAGAGTTAAGGACCTTCCTGGTGTTCGTTATCACATTATTCGTGGTACAAAGGATACACAGGGTGTCACCGACAGAAAGAGAAGCCGCTCCAAGTACGGTACAAAGAAGCCAAAGGCTTGATGAGGAGGTATCTGAATGTCAAGAAGAACAAACGCACCTGTTAGAGAAGTCCTTCCAGATTCCGTATACAACAGCATTGTTGTTGAGAAGTTTATCAACCGCATGATGCTTGACGGAAAGAAATCAGTTAGCACACGCATTCTTTACGATGCCATGAAGATCATGGGCGAGAAGACTGGTGATGCACCTCTTGATGTCTTCAATAAGGCTCTTGATAATGTTAAGCCAGCTGTTGAAGTTAAGTCAAAGAGAGTTGGTGGAGCTACATATCAGGTTCCTACTGAGATTAGAGAGCCAAGACGTGAAGCTCTTGCAATGCGCTGGATCATAGCTGCTGCACGTGGTCGTTCAGGTAAGTCCATGAGCGAAAAGCTTGCTGCTGAGATGCTTGATGCATATGCAAATACTGGTTCTGCTTTCAAGAAGAAGGAAGATATGCACAGAATGGCAGAAGCCAACAAGGCTTTCAGCCACATCAGATTCTAATCTTTCTGAAGTTAGATTTAAAGAATCAAACAGAGACCTCCGAGTTCAGCTTCGGGGGTCTTTTTTTAGCTTGGCCCTAGTTAGAATCCCTGATTTTCGCCCAATAGGGCTTTCTATCCTCCAATAGTTAACGTTTTGAGTATTTCTTTTATCTTGAAAGAAATGAATCTGGCTAGTTAGCATTAACTATGGATGGTTAAGGCTCACTTTTGCTCTTGTTTTTCATGGTAAGTCTTCCCCAAAAATTCAAAATGAATAATTATCGCTATTTTCTTGTCGCTTATTTGATGGTACACGTTTAATTGTGCTCAGGAGGCATCAAATGAATAACGGAAAACTTTGCGTATTAGGTGATTCAATTCTTAAAGGTATTACACTGGAGAAGAACACCAATAAATATATAGTAGGAAACGGACTTAACTTTGGATTGATTGCAGATAGGGCTGGGCTCAAGTTGGAAAATCACAGCAAGTTTGGTTGTACAGTTACAAAGGCCTGGGAATTTGTTAAAAAGAAGTTCTCAAATGATTCTTCTGCTCCAGAAGTTGTATTTATGGATTTTGGTGGAAACGACTGTGATTTTAAGTGGAAAGAAATTAGCGAAACTCCGCTTGAGGTACATGATCCTAATACTGATATTAGCACCTTTGTTGGAACTTATGAGGCAATGCTGGATGGCCTTATGGAAAAGGGGACTAAGCCGGTTATTACAACCTTGATTCCTGTTCAAAGTGAGAAGTACTTTAACTGGTTTTGCAAGAATCTGGACCTTGCCAAAGATAAGGTTATGAGTTGGCTTGGCGACATTGAGAGAATTGCTCATTTCCAGCAGGTCTATTCAGACGCAATCAAAGGCATTGCTGCAGGCCGTGATATTCCATTGGTAGATTTAAGAGCTGCCTTTGAAGCTGAAAAAGGCCAAGATTTGATGTGCGAAGATGGAATTCATCCAAATGGAAATGGTCAAAAACTCATTTATGACTGCTTTGACAGATTCATGTGTAATTATCTAACCTTCTAAGTTAAAAGAATTTATTTTATTTTTTACCAGTGCTTGACATAAAAACGTGTTTGGACTATATTAGCCAAGGTGTCTCGCCACTGGTATGCCCTAAAAGTATCAGTAGAGTGAGATTCTAGAGCCAAACCAATCATTTTAGGGGTGATAAGGTGGTTCCAGAAACACGGTTTTTACAAATTGTGCTATGTCGGCTTCCCAAGACGTTGGGGCTTCGACCTCTGGATTCCTTCTTTTTAGTAACTCATAAAACAAAATAGGTTTGTCTCGATGGTAAGTTGGTAAAGGCTTTGTGCCTTTAGAGCACATTCTTATTTATTTATTGGATTTGTGACAAAAGGTCACAAGGAGGACATGATGGCTAAAGAGAAGTTTGAGAGAACCAAGCCACACGTAAACGTTGGTACTATCGGTCACGTTGACCATGGTAAAACAACTCTCACAGCTGCAATCACACAGTATTGCGCAAGAAAGTACGGCGACAAGCTCATGAATTATGATGAGATTGATAACGCTCCAGAAGAGAAGGCTAGAGGAATAACCATCAACACAAGACACGTTGAGTATCAGTCTGATAACAGACACTATGCTCACGTCGACTGCCCGGGCCACGCAGACTACATCAAGAACATGATTACTGGTGCTGCACAGATGGACGGTGCAATCATTGTTGTTGCTGCTGATGACGGTGCTAAGGCACAGACAAAGGAACACATCCTTCTCGCAAGACAGGTTGGTGTACCTTCAATCATCGTTTTCATTAACAAGATGGACCAGATTGATGACCCAGAGCTTGGTGACCTCGTTGAAGAAGAGATGAGAGATCTCCTCAACAGCTACGGCTTTGATGGTGACAACTGCCCAGTTATTAAGGGTTCTGCTTACAAGGCAATGACAGAGCCAGACAATCCAGAGTCAACAGCTTGCATTGAAGAGCTCCTCAAGGCTATGGATGAGTACATTCCACTCCCAGCTAGAGCTACAGATCTTCCATTCCTTATGCCAATTGAAGACATCTTCTCAATTTCTGGCCGTGGTACAGTTGTTACTGGTAGAGTTGAGCGTGGTGTTATCCATGTTAACGATCCTGTTCAGATTGTTGGTATTAAAGAGACACGTGACACAGTCGTAACTGGTGTTGAAATGTTCAACAAGCTCCTTGATGAAGGTCAGGCTGGTGATAACATTGGTGCTCTTCTCAGAGGCGTTGATAAGAAGGAAGTTGTCAGAGGACAGGTCCTTGCAAAGCCAAAGACAATCACACCACACACAAAGTTCGTTGGTACAGTTTACGTTCTTTCAAAGGAAGAAGGTGGACGTCACAGTGCATTCGTTGCTGGTTACAGACCACAGTTCTATTTCAGAACAACTGATGTTACTGGTACAGTCACACTCCCAGAGGGCGTACACATGGTTATGCCTGGTGATCATACAGATCTTATTGTTGAGCTTATCCACCCAATTGCTATGGATAAGGGACTCCGCTTCGCTATTCGTGAAGGTGGAAGAACTGTTGCATCCGGTCAGGTCACAGAAATTATTGAGTAATTAAAATACGAATGTCTTGCCTAGAGATTGACTCTGGGCAAGACCTGATTTTTTGGAGGAAAAATGGCTAACGATAGAATTCGCGTTAGACTGAGAGGTTTTGATGTTGAGCTCGTAGAGCAGAGCGCAATGTCCATTGTACAGACAGTTGTAAAGGCTGGAGCAAAGGTCTCTGGTCCAGTACCTCTCCCAACCCGCATTAACAAAATCACTGTTTTGAAGTCACCGTTCGTAAACAAGAAATCACGCGAACAGTTTGAAATGAGAACCCACAAGAGGTTGATTGATATTTTAGATCCTACAGACAAGGTCATGGAAGCATTGATGAAACTCGAGCTCCCGGCTGGTGTTGATGTAGAGATAAAGCAGTAATGAGGTAAGAGATGTTAGGGCTTATCGGAAAGAAAGTTGGCATGACTCAGGTGTTTGACGAGAAAGGCAGACTTACACCAGTCACTGTCATTAAAGTTGAAGGCAACGTAGTTGTCGCGGAAAGAACCGAGGAAAAGAACGGCTACAAGGCTGCAGTTCTTGGTTCTGGTGAAATGAAAGCAGACCGCGCAACAAAGCCATATGCCGGACAGTTCGATGGCAACCCATTGAAGACTCTCATGGAATTCCGTGATTATGACAAGGAAGTCCAGGTTGGAGAAGTTCTTGGTGTTGACCTTTTCAAGGACATCAGATTTGTTGATGTTACTGGAACGTCAAAAGGTAAAGGCTATCAGGGTGCTATGAAACGCTACGGTTTTGGTGGCGGACGTGCAACCCACGGTTCCAAGTTCCATAGAGATCTTGGTGGTACAGCAATGTCATCTACTCCAGCTAGAACCTTCAAAGGTAAGAAGATGGCTGGTCACATGGGTTCTGAGAGAGTTACAGTTCAGAATCTTAAGGTCGTTCGTGTAGATGAGAATCTTCAGGTTCTTATGGTTAAGGGTGCTATCCCAGGACCTGCACAGAGCGTAGTTGTTGTAAAGAAAGCGGTAAAGAAGTAGGGGCGTGATCATGGAAGCAAAAGTTTATTCAGTAAAGAATGAAGAAATCAGATCCATTGAGCTCAATCCCGATGTTTTTGGAATTGAAGTAAGTAATGGTTCAATTTATCACGCTGTAAATAATGAACTTGCCAACCGCCGTGTTGGTACCGCATGTACAAAGACACGTGCTGAAGTTAATTACAGCAATACTAAGCCTTTCAAGCAGAAGGGAACTGGTAATGCCAGAAGAGGTGACAAGAAGTCTCCAATTATGGTTGGTGGCGGTACAATCTTTGGGCCAAAGCCAAGAGACTACAGCTACACACTTCCAAAGAAGGTGAAGCGCCTTGCTATGAAGTCCCTCCTTTCACTCTCTGTTGAAGAAGAGCGCTTGGTACTGGTTGAGGATTTCACAAGTGAAGATGGTAAGACCAAGACACTTGCTGGAATTCTTAAGAATTTCGTTGAGGATGAAAAGCGCACAGTTATCATCATGAAAGATGACGATGCAATGCTTCGCCGTGCTGCTAAAAACATCCCATACCTGCATGTTCTTGCTTATGACAAGCTTTCTGCAAAAGAACTTCTTTATGCTAGAAAGGTTATCATGCTTGAGACTGCAGCAAAGAACCTTAACGAGTTCTATGGCGACTAAGAGGTGATGAGATGAGAGCAGATCAAGTAATCATTGAACCTATTCTCAGCGAGAAATCAAGCTTCGCTCGTGAATTGGAGTGCAAGAAGTACACATTCAAGGTTGATGTTAAGGCTAACAAGTTCGAGATTATGAACGCTGTTAAAGAAGTCTTCAAGGTTAACCCAACTTCTTGTAACGTTATAAATGTGGCTGGAAAGCCAAAGTTCTCCAGAGGAAAGGGTGGCTATATTAAGGGCTACACAGCAAGCTGGAAGAAGGCAATTGTCACTTTGTCTAAGGGCGAAGTGATCGACGCAATTGAAGGTGTATAAGGAGACGGAGTATGGCATTAAAGAGTTATAAACCAAATACACCAGGTCTCCGTCAGAGAACAGTTCTGGTAAGAAGCGAAATCACAGCTCAGAAGCCAGAGAGATCTTTGACAACAAGCCTAAACAGGACTGCAGGCCGTGACTCTTTTGGACGTATTAGCGTTCGCAGAAGAGGTGGTGGACACAAGCGCGCATACAGAATTATTGATTTCAAGCGCGACAAGTTTGGTATCCCAGGCACAGTCAAAACTATTGAATATGATCCTAACCGCAGTGCAAATATTGCATTGGTGTTTTATGCAGACGGTGAGAAGCGCTACATTCTCGCTCCTAAGGGATTGACCGTTGGTTCAACTATTGTTAGCGGACCAAACGCTCCTCTTAAGGCTGGATGTGCTCTTCCTCTCAAGAACATTCCCCTTGGTCTGACAGTACACAATGTTGAGCTCACACTGGGCCGTGGTGGACAGCTTGTCCGCGGTGCTGGCCTTGGAGCCACAATCATTGCCAAGGAAGGCGACTATGTTACTCTTCGCCTGCCTTCTGGTGAGATGAGAATGGTTTATGGTGAGTGCTATGCCACAATCGGTTTCTTGGGTAATGAAGACCACATGAACGTGTCTTTGGGCAAGGCTGGTGCAAGTCGCCATCTTGGAAAGAGACCAAAAGTTCGTGGTGTTGTCATGAACCCAGTAGATCACCCACATGGTGGTGGTGAAGGAAAGACCGCAGCTGGACGTCATCCGGTAACTCCTTGGGGCAAACCAACCAAGGGTGCCAAGACTCGTTCAAAGAAGAAACCTTCGGGCAAATTCATCGTGAAGAAGCGCAAGTAGGAGTTGGAACGTGGCTAGATCAATTAAAAAAGGACCTTTTGTGGAGCCAAAGCTTCTCAAAAGAGTCGAAGCTTCAAACAACGCAGGTCATAAGGATATGATCAAGACTTTCTCAAGAAGTTCCACGATCATCCCTGACATGGTAGGTTTTACAATTTCCGTATATAACGGGAAGACATGGATTCCGGTTTTCGTAACGGAGAACCTTGTTGGACACAAACTTGGTGAGTTTGCACCAACTAGAACATTCCGCGGACATTCCGGTTCGGATAAGAAGGCTTGAGGAGGCAGAGTATGGCAACAACTTATAGAGCTTGTGCAAAGTATCTCATGGTTTCCCCTTCAAAGGTTCGTCCTGTTGCGGATTTGGTAAGAGGTAAGAGTTATGAGGAGGCTTATGGTATCCTCAATGCAATGCCTCAGAAGGGTGCTCGTCTCATCCTCAAGGTATTGGAGAGCGCAGGTGCTAACGCAATGTATCAGAATAACAAGCTTGACGAGAGCCAGCTTGAGATTTCAAAGATTTGCGTAGATGGCGGTCCAATGCTTAAGAGAGTTTGGGCAAGATCCCATGGAAAGCGTGACATCCTCCTTAAGAGAATGTCTCACATCACTGTTGAAGTCAGCGAAATCGTTGGGGAGTGAGTAAATGGGTCAGAAAGTTAATCCTATTGGATTCCGTCTGGGAGTCAACAAGACATGGAAGTCAAAGTGGTATGTTGATCCAAGAGAGTACGCAGCAACTCTCCATGAGGATCTTCAGCTCCGCAAGGCTCTGCTTAAGTGTCCTGAAGTTCAGGGTGCAGAGATCTCTGATATTGAGATTAGCAGAAAGCCACAGCGCGTGACTGTCCTCATCAGCACAAACCGCCCAGGCGTTATCATTGGTACAAAGGGTGCCAATATTGAAAAGATTTGTGAACAGCTTCAGAAATGTTCAAGCAAAAAGGTCCAGGTAAAGATCAAGAGTATTGAACATGGTGAGAAGGATGCCCAGCTTATTGCACAGAGTGTTGCAAAGCAGATTGCTGGACGCACAGCTTACAAGAGAGCAATGAAGACAGCTATCTCCAAAGCTACTGCAGCTGGTGTTCAGGGTATCAAGATTAGGGTTTCCGGACGTCTTGGTGGAGCTGAGATTTCACGTTCTGAATGGATGAAGGAAGGAAGAATTCCACTTCATACTCTCAGAAGTGACATCGATTACGGGTTTGCAGTTGCAGATACCTCCTTTGGTGCTATTGGCGTCAAGGTTTGGATTTTCAACGGCGAAATCTATGACAGAGTCAAGAAAGACGATGCTGGACTTCTTGTTAAGAAAGCTCCAGAAGCAGTCGCTGACGATGCTGTAGAGACAAGATAAGGGGTAATCAGAAATGCTTAGTCCTAAAAGAGTAAAGTTTAGAAAGAAGCAGAGAGGAACAAGAGACGGCGTTGCACATCGTGGCAATACAATTGCTTTTGGCGACTATGGTCTCGTTGCTCTTGAGCCAAGATGGATCACCAACCGCCAGATTGAGGCAGCTCGTGTTGCTATGACTCGTCACGTAAAGCGTGGTGGTAAGGTTTGGATTAGAATTTATCCTGATATGCCTTATACAGCAAAGCCAATCGGAACCAGACAAGGTAACGGAAAAGGTGCCCCAGAAGGCTGGGTTGCAGTCGTAAAGCAGGGTGCAGTCATGTTTGAGATGGGTGAAGTTGAAGAAGATCTCGCAAGAGAAGCTCTTTTGCTTGCAGCATCCAAGCTCCCAATCAAGACGAAGTTCGTCGCAAGAAGGAAGGTTGAAGAAGCATGAAAAACTCATTTGATAAACTGTCCTATAATGAGCTCGTTGCAAAGCGTGATGAGCTGAACAAGAGCTATTTGAACATGAGAATGGAAAAGGTCTTGGGCCATGTTGAGAATCCTCTTCAGGTCCGCAACGTCAGAAGACAGATTGCAAGACTTAACACCATCATTCATGAGTATGCTTTGGGCATCCGCAAGGCAAAGTAAGAGGGTGAATTATGGAATCCAAGAAGAAAACCTTTATCGGCGTGGTTACCAGCGACAAAATGGACAAGACCATTGTTGTTACTGTCCACAACAGAAGTCTGCACCCGCTGTACAAGAAGTATGTTACCAGTTCTAAGAAGCTGAAGGCTCATGACGAGAAGAACGATGCTCACGTAGGTGACACTGTTAAGGTAGTTGAGTGCCGTCACATCAGCAAGGATAAGTGCTGGAGACTTTCTCAGATTGTTGAGAGAGCAAAATAAGGAGATAAGTCATGGTACAGATGCAATCATACATGAACGTTGCTGACAACAGCGGAGCCAGACTTGTCCAGGTTATCAAGGTCCTCGGCGGCAGCCACAGATACGTGGCTGGTGTTGGCGACATTGTTGTTGTTGCTGTTAAGGATGCACTTCCAAACGGAGCTATTAAGAAAGGTGATGTTTTGAAGGCTGTCATCGTCAGAACAAAGAAGGAATACCGCAGACCTGACGGTACATACATCAGGTTCGATGATAACGCATGTGTTGTCATTGATGCCAACAATAACCCACGCGGAAAGCGTATCTTTGGGCCGGTTGCTCGTGAGTTGAGAGACGGATTCATGAAGATCGTTTCCCTTGCACCGGAAGTGTTGTAGGAGAGCCGTTATGAGACTGAAGAAAAACGACACAGTCAAGATTATTGCTGGAAAAGACAAGGGTGTCACCGGCAAGATCATTAAGGTTGACCCTGAGAACGAGAAAGTCTACGTTCAGGGCGCCAACATGGTCTCCAAGGCCATGAAGAAGAGGAACCAGCAGGATCAGGGTGGAATCGTAAAGATTGAAGCCCCAATCCACGTTTCAAATGTTGCTCTTGTTGTAAATAAGAGCGGCCAGACAAGCAGAGTTGGTTACAAGATTGATGAAAGTGGAAAGAAAGTCCGCTATGCAAAGAAGACCGGAGAGGCAATCTGATGGAAAAGTTCATACCTAACTTGAAGAGAAAGTATCTTGAGGAAGTTGCTCCTGAGCTTTATAAGGATTTTCAGTACACTTCAAAGATGCAGATTCCTGCTCTTGAGAAGATTGTTGTCAGCGCTGGTGTTGGTGACGCAATCCAGGACAAGAAGTATTTGGAAGCTACAGTCAAAGAGCTTGAGCAGATTACTGGTCAGCATGTTGTAAAGACAAAGGCAAGAAAGTCAATTGCTAACTTCAAACTTCGTGAAGGTATGGAAATTGGCGCCATGGTCACCCTCAGAGGCGACAATATGTGGTTCTTCCTTGAAAGACTGATTTGCATTGCTCTTCCACGTGTTAAGGACTTCAAGGGCGTTAAGCCAAACGCATTTGATGGTCATGGTAACTATGCCTTGGGAATTACTGAACAGATCATTTTCCCAGAGATCGATTATGACAAGATCGTTCGTGTCAGCGGTTTGAACGTTGCTATCGTAACTACAGCCAAGACAGACGAGGAAGGTTTTGCCCTGCTTAAGAAGTTGGGTATGCCGTTCAGCAAATAAGGGGTATAGAGTATGGCAAAAAAGTCAATGATTATTAAGGCGCAGAGAGAGCCGAAGTTCAGTACAAGAACTGTTCGCCGTTGCAGAATCTGCGGAAGACCCCGTGGATATATGCGCAAGTTTGACATGTGCAGACATTGCTTCAGAAAGCTTGCCAGCGAAGGTCAGATTCCTGGCGTAACCAAATCCAGTTGGTAGGAGTGCAGAAATGGCAGTAAGTGATCCTGTTGCTGATATGCTGACCAAAGTCAGAAATGCTAGTTTGGCTAAGCATGAAAAAGTAGATGTTTCTAATTCAAAGCTCAAGCTTCAGATTGTCAAAATCATGAAGAATGAAGGCTTTATTAAGAATTTTAAGAAAGTCACCAAAGATGGTGCCACATATCTTCGTGTATTCTTGAAGTATGATGACAGTCAGAATCCTGTCATCCATGGCATTGAGAGAATTTCAACTCCTGGTCGCCGTGTTTACTCCGGATACAGAGAGATGCCACGTATTTACAACGGCTATGGCATTGTCATCGTTTCGACTTCCTGCGGTGTTATTACCGGCAAGAAGGCATCTGAGCAGTTGGTCGGCGGTGAGCTGATCTGCTCAATTTGGTAAAAGGTGGTTAACTATGTCTCGTATAGGTAGATTACCAATTGATATGCCTAAGACGGTCAAGGCTTCCATCAAAGACGGAGTTATTACCGTAGAAGGTCCAAAGGGAAAACTTTCCCAGTCAATTATGCCAGCAATCAATGTTGAGATTGGCGAGAACCAGATTGTCGTTACAAGAGATAACGATGAGAAGGCTACAAAGGCTGCTCATGGTCTTACAAGACAGTTGATTAACAACATGATTATTGGTGTATCACAGGGATACCAGAAGAACCTGGTAATTGTTGGTGTTGGTTATAAGGCTGAGCTCCAGAAGAACAACCTTGTTTTGACACTCGGTTACGCAAACGACATTGAGTTTATCGTTCCTGAAGGAATCAAGGTTGCTCTTGAGACTCCTAACAAGATTAACGTTTCAGGTATTGATAAGCAGCTTGTTGGTCAGGTTGCAGCTGATATTCGTAGTCTTAGAAAGCCTGAGCCATATAAGGGCAAGGGTATCAAGTACGATACAGAGCACGTACGCTCCAAGAGCGGAAAGTCTGGTAAGAAATAAGGCGGGTTGAAGATATGAATAGAGTTATTGATAAACAGAGAAAGCACGCAAGAAGAAAGCTTCATATCAGAAAATCCATTTCCGGAACTGCCCTCAGACCAAGAATGTCTGTTTTCAGAAGCAACCTCCACATGTATGTTCAGGTTATTGATGACACAACAGGCAACACATTGGTAAGTGCTGGAACAGTTGAGAAAGAACTTGCTAGTCTTAAGAACAACGTTGAAGATGCTGGAAAGCTCGGAGAGGTTGTTGGACAGAGATGTCTTGAGAAGGGTATTCAGACTGTCGTTTTTGATAGAAACGGTTACCTCTATCATGGCATTGTTAAGGCTATCGCTGATGGCGCCAGAAAAGCCGGTGTAAAGTTCTAAGGTGGTTAGTATGGAAAGAAACAGAGATAAGAGAGAGAGAGAAAACCAGCCCAAGGAATTCCTTGAGAAGCTGATCAAACTCAATGCAGTGTCCAAGACCGTCAAGGGCGGACGCCGCAGATCCTTCTCAGCCCTAGTGGTCGTTGGTGACCAGAAGGGTAGAGTTGGCTACGGTATGGGTAAGGCTAATGATGTGTCTGATGCTATCCGCAAGGCTACTGAGACTGCAAAGAAGAGCCTTATTGTTGTCAATGTTAAGGATTCTACAATTCCACACGAAGTTCTTGGCAATTTCAAGAGTGCTAGCGTTCTTTTGAAGCCAGCTTCAGCTGGTACTGGAATCATCGCTGGCGGTGCTGTTCGTGCCGTATGTGATGCATGTGGAATTAAAGACCTTCTTAGCAAGTCTTTGGGTTCAAAGAACACAATCAACACTGTTAAGGCTACATTCGATGGTCTCGAGCATCTTTTCTCAGCAAAGAAAGTTGCTGAGGATAGAGGCAAGAACCTCAAGGAAATTTGGGGGTAAGTTATGGCAAAGCAGATTCGTATTGAATTAGTAAAAGGCCTTGCAGCCACACTCCCAAAGCAGAGAGCCACAGTTAAGGCTCTTGGCCTTGGAAAGATTAACAGCAGCGTAGTTAAGGACGATACTCCTGTAACAAGAGGTATGGTTCGTGTTGTTGAGCATCTCGTAAAAGTTGAGGAGTTATAATATGGGACAGATTCATGCACCAGAAGGTGCCAACAAGAAAAAGACCATAGTAGGCCGTGGCGCATCCTCTAAGGGCAGAACATGTGGAAAGGGCTTCAATGGCCAGAATTCCCGTTCTGGTGGTGGTGTGCGTCCTGGTTTTGAAGGTGGTCAGATGCCTCTTTACCGCCGTGTGGCAAGAAGAGGTTTCTCCAACTATCCTTTCAAGAAGGAATATACCGTTGTATCCCTCGATGTCATCAATGAAGCTTTCAAAGATGGCGAGACAGTCAATCTTCAGGCTCTCAAAGACCTTTGCATTGTAAAGGGCGATGTTGAAGCAAAGATTCTCAACAATGGTGAAATTTCAAAGAAAGTTGTTGTTGAAGGTATAAAGGTTTCCGCTTCTGCGGCAGAGAAAATCAAAGCCGCTGGCGGCGAAGTCAAATAATAAGGAAGGTAGTGATGTCAAACACCATTTCCGACATGTTCAAAATGGAAGATCTTAAGAAGAAGATTCTCTTTACACTCCTGATTCTTGTCATCACAAGAGTTGGAACAGTTATTCCTGTTCCTGGTGTAAACCCAACTCTTCTTGAGCAGTACTTCCTTAGCCAGTCTGAGAGCGGAAGCTTAGGACTGGTGGAGTACTTGAATTTCTTCTCTGGTGGAGCTTTTTCGAACTTCTCATTGTTCACGCTTGGTGTTATGCCTTACATTTCCATGCAGATTATCGTCCAACTTCTTATGTTGATTATCCCAACCCTTAAGAAGTGGGGCGAAGATGCTGAAGGCAGAAGAAAGATTCAGAAGCTTACCAGATATGGTACAATCGTCGTGTGTTTGCTGCAGTCCTTTGTTGTAACAGTTTATGCAAGAAGCATTGAAAGCTATTTGCCTGGCGTTATTACAATTGACATGCTACCTTTCACACTCATTTCAATGCTTACCGTAACAGCTGGTTCAATGGCTCTGGTATGGCTTGGTGAAAAGATTACACAATTTGGTGTTGGTAACGGCATCTCCTTGTTGATCTTTGCTGGTATTGTTGCAAGAGTTCCATCTGCTCTTAATGAGCTGATTCAGGGAATTATTGCTGGTACTATCAATCCATTGCTTGTTGTCCTTGTTCTAGTTGTGTTCGTTATCGTTGTAGCCCTCGTTGTCTGCGAACAAGAAGGCGAGAGAAAGATTCCAGTTAACTACGCCAAGAGAGTTGTAGGTAGAAAGATGTACGGAGCTCAGAGCTCTTACATTCCTTTCAAGATTAACCCAAGTGGCGTTATTCCAGTTATCTTTGCTTCCGCAATTCTTACATTCCCACTGCAGATTGCACAAGCGTTGGGTCCAAACGTTAGATGGTTGAATGCAGTTGCAAATTGGCTTGATCCTGAGGGTGCCCCTTATCTAATTATCTACACCATCTTGATTATTGCCTTTGCATTCTTCTACACACAGGTTTCACTCAATCCTGTTGAGATGGCAAAGCAGATTAGAGAGAACGGTGGAAGCGTTCCAGGAGTTCGTAGTGAGAAACTTGAAGAATATCTCACAAAGGTCCTGAATCGTATTGTTCTTCCTGGTTCACTCTTCTTGGCTTTCATTGCATTGATTCCTACACTCATCCAGATTATCTTCAAGTTCCCATCATCGGTTGCAATGCTGTTTGGTGGAACCTCACTCATCATTCTTGTTGGTGTTGAGCTTGAGTTGATGAAACAGATTGAGAGTATCATGAAGATGCACCACCACGAAGGATTTGTGGGCGTGAAGAAGATCAAATCCAAGAATTTATAATTGCGCAAGGAGCAGATCATGAAAGTTAGAGCAAGTGTTAAACCTATGTGTGATAAATGCAAGGTTATCAGAAGAAACGGAGTTGTTCGCATTGTCTGCGAAAACCCAAAGCATAAACAGAGACAGAAATAATTAGGGAGGCCTTTGATGGCGAGAATTGCAGGTGTAGATTTACCTAACAAGGCTACAAAGATTGCTTTGACATACATCTACGGAATTGGAAGAACTTCAGCTGAAGAGATCTGCAAGAAGACTGGTGTAGATCCTGATGCTCGTATCAATACACTTGGTGCAGATGTTCTTGCTGAACTCCGTAAGGTAATTGAGAATGACTATGTTGTAGAAGGAAGACTTCGCACACAGGTCAACCTCAACATCAAGAGATTGATGGATATTGGATGCTACCGTGGATTGAGACACAGAAAGGGGCTTCCTGTACGTGGTCAGAGAACAAAGACCAACGCACGTACTCGCAAGGGTAAGAAGAAGACCATCGCTGGCAAGAAGAAGTAAGGAGTAGAATATGGCAAACGCAAAACGCAAAACAAAAGTCAAGAAGACTGTATTTGAAGGCAATGTCTATGTTCAGGCTACTTTCAACAACACCATTGTCACAATTACAGATCTCAACGGTAATGCAGTGTCATGGTCAAGTGCTGGCGGACTTGGTTTCCGTGGTGCTAAGAAGTCCACTCCTTATGCTGCTCAGACAACATGTGAGACAGCAGCTAAGAAGGCTATGGACTACGGTCTTCGCGAAGTTAACGTCTTCGTTAAGGGCCCAGGTCAGGGACGCGAGTCAGCTATTCGCTGCCTTGGAACTTTAGGACTTAAGGTTCGTTCCATTCGTGATGTAACACCAATTCCTCACAATGGATGCAGACCACGCAAGACAAGAAGAATCTGACGAAGGGAGATTGAAAAATGGCTAGATATACAGGACCAAAGTGCAGATACTGCAGAGCAGAGAGAGCTAAGCTCTTTCTTAAGGGTTCAAGATGCCTTTCCGCTAAGTGCCCTATGAACAATATGGCTGAATGCGGACTTCCTGGCAGGGATCCAAAGGCTCGCTCTAAGAAGCCTACCGACTATGCATTGATGCTTCGTGCAAAGCAGAGACTCAAGAGAATCTACTGCATGCTAGAGAAGCAGTTCAAGCTTACATTCGACGAAGCTAGCAGACTTCCTGGTAAGACAGGTGAGAACCTTGTTGGACTTCTTGAGAGAAGACTTGACAACGTTGTTTTCAGAATGCATTTCGCATGCAGCCGCCCACAGGCTTCACAGCTTGTTAGCCACGGTCATGTGTTTGTAAATGGAAAGCGTGTAGACATTCCTTCTTACAGACTTAAGGTTGGCGACGTTGTTGAAATTGCTCCACAGAGCAAGAACATGATTGCTATCAAGGAAAGCTTGGTTGAAGTCAGCAAGAGCGGTGTATGCCCATGGCTCACAGTTGATGCTGATAACATGAAGGGACAGTTTGTCGCAGTTCCAAGAAGAGAAGAGGTCAAGGAGCTTGAGGGAGTCAACGAACAGTTGGTCGTTGAACTTTACTCCAGATAAGCTTTGAGTTTCGGTTCTCCGAGGCCGAGTCCTAGCAAGGACAAGGCCTTGGTATAGTAAAGGAGTGTCAATGGCACGCAAAAACCTAATGAAAGGCTTTAAGAAGCCTAAATCGATTTCAATGGAGCACAGCAAGGTTGAGGCCAATTATGGTAAGTTCACAGCCTACCCTTTTGAGAGGGGCTTTGGTACTACAATTGGTAATACTCTCCGCAGAGTTCTCTTGTCTTCTATTCAAGGTTACGCAATAACCGCAGTATGGTTTACCTACTACGACGCAGACGGAAGTGCCCATCTCATTTCAAGCGAGTTCGAGGCTCTTCCTGGTGTTAAGCAGGATATCTGTGAAATTATTGCTAGGTTGAAGAAACTTAGAATGAGAATGCCTGAGGAAGTTGAAACAACAACTATTTCCATTGAATGCAAGGGCCCAGGTACAATCACAGGTGCTGATTTTGAGAAAGATCGGGTTGAAGTTATTAACAAGGACCTCGAGATTTTCGATATGATGGATGACGCAAACATTGAAATGGTTGTTCAGATTGATTTTAGCAGAGGTTATGTCCCAGCTGAACTCAACGAGAGCTATGTTGAAATCATTGGAACCATTCCAATTGACGCAATCTTCTCTCCTGTTACTCGCGTAAAGTATTCAGTTGAGCCTACACGTGTTGGACAGAGAAATGATTACGACAAGCTGAATCTTGAGATTTGGACAGACGGAACTATTTCCCCAGAGAACGCCTTAGCAGAGGCTGCAAAGATTGCTAAAGATCACTTCTCAATTTTCATCAACTTTGATGAGAGTATGGTAAGTGGTAATGAAGAGGTTGATGAGGAAGAGGAACAGATTAGAAAGATTCTTGCTACTTCTGTTGAAGAGTTGGAGCTTACCGTCCGTTCAAGCAATTGCCTTAAGAATGCAAACATTCGCACAATTGGTGATCTTACAAAGATGACTGAAGAGGAAATTGCAAAAACAAGAAACTTTGGCAAGAAGTCCCTATCTGAAATCAAAGACAAGCTCAAGGAATGGAATCTTGGACTTGGAATGACAGACTACAGTGTCCTGAAGAATTCAATTAGAGTTCCAGGCAACAAGGAAGAAAACAATGAAGCATAAGATTGGATTTAATGCCCTTAGCAGAACTTCTGCAGAGCGCAAGGCTCTCAAGCGCAACATGGTTACAAGCCTGTTCCGTTATGAAAGAATTGAGACAACCAAGGCTAAGGCCAAGGAAGTTCAGCGTCTTGCAGAAAAGATGATTACAAGAGCAAAGGTTGACAATGTACACAACCGCAGACTTACTTCCGCTATTCTTTTTGACGAAGCGGTCGTAAACAAATTGTTCACTGAGATTGCTCCGCTTTATGCCGACGTTCACGGTGGATACACACGTATCATCAAGACAGCTAACCGTCTTGGAGATGCAGCTGAAATGGCTATTCTCGAGCTGACAAAGAAAACTGAAAAGCCAGAGAAAAAGTCTAAGGCAAAGAAGGAAGAAAAGGCTAACTAATAGCTCTTCCCAAAAAATTAAACCTTAGTAGGGTTTTAGCCGGAGTCTTATATAGATTCCGGTTTTTTTGTTTTAAGGGCATTTTTATTTTCTGTCTAGGTTAGCCTCAAAGTTAAGAATTGGTTAAGAATGCGCAAAAACGGCCAAAATGTGCCAAAAAATTTGTTTTGTGGTATGTTTTTTATTGCTTTCCGTAAAATTTAGACTTAAAATTAAGGTCTGGAGAAGGGAATGGGAAGAGAAATTGCGCTAAAGGCAAACACACAGAAAGCAAGAACACAAAAAGAATCCTGCAAAGAATTCTTGGCTAGGCAAGGCTTTATAGCTAAACGGGGGGGGGTATCCTCAGGGTATCCTCCGTACGTTTATCAAGCCAGCTCTCTCAGATTTAACTCTTCAACCTTAAAACGAATAGCATTAATCCTACTTCTCTTATCTTTTGTCCTTGGCTCTTTAACAGCAGACCAAGTTATTTGGACCTGGCATTGCAACGACCATGTAAACTACTTTAGATATAAGCTTAATGGGCAGGAAGCAGAAAACTGGACAGTGGTAGATTCTAGCATCACCAACGTCCAACTACAGGCCCATAGCGGAGACGTGCTTTATGTGCAATCGTCTTATGATGGCGTCAACTGGTCCACCTCAGGTAGCGGGACCTATAGCCAAACCACCGCTGTAGTTACAACCCCAAAAACAAAACGTAACGCTCTGAGACTTAACCTTGCACCGTACTCCCAGGCCCGCTATCTTTTCTACAACGGCTACAACACCGCCTCCAACAGAACCAAAACCCAGACTGTTTACGGCTTTGCAGCTTCACTGGACTATAATATCCCACTTTCCACAAGGCTAAGCCTATATCCCGAGCTCTGTTATAATCTTGTCATTAAAGAAGATACCAACATCCCTAGTGCCCGGAACGTACAGTACTTCAAAGCTGGGGCTGGAGCAGACCTTACATTTGGCATCACAGAAAAAACAACTATTTACACTGGTCTCTTTGCCGGCGCCATGGCCCATATCAACAACAAAAAAGCCAGCATCACGCCATACTTTGGAGCTAGACTTGGCTTTGACCGCACTTTAAGCGAGCGTTTCTCCATAGGCGCTTTAAGCCGAGTCTCTTTAGCTTTCTTCACCGGAAGAAGCTCCCGGCTTATGGACTCAATGACAATTTTGTTTGACCCAGTGAGCATAACGCTCTCTTATAGGTTCTGAGGTGAAGTATGAGAAGATTTGCTTTTGTGGTATTTATTCTTATAACACTTCTTTTGTTCTCTTGTGATGTGGAACTTCTTACTGGAGAAGAGAATATCAATGATTATATCTATCCGTATTTAGAGTTCACTCCAGATGCCAGCGGCTCTGGCTACATTGCAACTATTGTTGAAGGCGCAAGACTTGAGGAAGTTTATATTCCAAGCCGTATTGAAATAAACGGCAAAGTCTTCTTTGTTACCAGCTTTGCCGGCTTCAAGAAGGCCGAGGATGCTGTTGCCTTGAATACAATTAAACTTGAGTCAGCATCAATCTCAATAGCTCCTGAGACCTTTGAAAGTAGCGAAAACTTTGTTTGTATTGAAGTTGAGAAGACTTCTGAGGCCTCAATTTGGGGAGAGCTTCCAGAACTGGAAAAAACAGGCTATGAGTTTGACGGCTGGTACATCAAAGACACGGAAATCAAGGTCAAGGAAGGCGACAAGCTCATTTCCGGTTTCACAACTATTGTTCCCAGATGGAAAGAGCATATTCTGAAATACTACAGTGAAGTTGCAAAGACCTGTACGCACAACGGAACCAAGGCTTATTACAAGTGCGACACCTGCCAGAGAATATTTACGGATGAGAAAGCTCTCAATGAAGTTACTTTCGATAGTCTTGTAATTCCGGCTTCCCATACTCTCGTCTTCAAGGAGGAAAAGGAAGCAACCTGTACAGAGAATGGTAATTCTTCTTACTATATCTGTTCCGTCTGTTCTCAGACTTTCTCAGATAAAGATGCAAAGAACTTTCTGAGCCCAGAAGACACTGTTATTCCTGCTAAAGGACACACCGGAGCTCTTATAGAAGCAAAGGCTGCCACCTGTACAGAAGCCGGTAACACTGCCTACTACAAATGTGAACTCTGTGAACATCTCTTTAGAGAAGAAGAGTGTAAAACAGACATTACAGCTTCACCCGTTGTTGTTCCCGCTCTTGGGCACAACTGGACCTATAAATATGGAGAAAAGATAGCTGACGGCCATTGGCAGGAATGTACTCGCTGTCATGAAACCAAGGAAACCACACCTCATACCTTCTCTGAAGGAATTGTGACACTTGAACCTACTCACGATAAAGCAGGAACAAGAACTTCTACTTGTTCAATGTGCTCTGCTGTCAAGAAAGAAGACATAATGCCAATAGGAGATCACAACTGGGTTGAGGACAAGACAGTTGATGCTACCTGTGAGGAGCAGGGCTACACCCTTTACAAGTGTACCGTCTCCGAGTGTAAAGCAACCTATAAAGGTAATTACACAAATCCTGCCGGCCATACACTGGTCCATCATGACAAGGTTTCTGCAACCTGTACTAAGGCCGGAGTTGAAGCCTATTACCAGTGTTCAACCTGTGATAAATACTTCCTTGATGCAGAAGGCAAGAATGAGATAGAGACACCTAGCGTAATAAAAGCAACAGGTCACAGCTGGGGTAGTGTCTACTATCAGGATGACACAAAGAATGTCCATTATGTGAAGTGTACGAATGCCGGATGTAATGAGAGAAAAGAGTCAGCTCACGTTTATGAGAATATTACAGAAGGAAGGACTCCGGTTAAGTCTCAGACCTGTACAACAGGTGCAGAATACAGAAAGAGCTGTATCTGCGGTAAGGAGAGCACAGAAACCTTCATAGCTGGAAGCGGCTATGGCCACAAAAAGGTAAAGCATGATGCTGTTGCCTCCAATTGTTCCGTAAAAGGCCACAAGGTTTACTACACCTGCTCAAATGAGTGCTGCAAAGGCAAGTATTACTCTGATGAAGCCCTGACAACTGAAGTGACGTATGATTCTCTTCTTCTGGACTATGCTTCCCACGTTTACACAAGCGGTACGTTCGAAAAAACCTCAGATAACCATACCTACGTCTGTGATGCCTGTCATCAGGAAACAAAGACAGAAAATCACACTAAGACATATGAACATGATTTCTATAATCACTGGTGGAAGTGCAATATCTGTGGCTATGAGTCTTCTAAGGCTTCTCACACTCTGATAGGAGAACAGGGTAAACGTATCTGTAAGGAGTGCGGTTACTGTGAAACCGAGTCTCAACAAGAAGAAAGCGGCTTTGAGGTCCACACCATAGACAGAGAGCCACATGGTACTCTCACGGCAGTACAGAGCGGTACGACATGGACCTTTACGCTGACAAGCACCAATCCGGATGCCGTTCCAGTAACCTACACCTGGCATGTGGATAAGGAAATCGTCGATGCCGTGACAGGTAACGTCTTAGTACTTAATGCTCCGGAAAAACGCTCCTACCGCATTATGTGTGTGTTTGAAGCCAACGGGCGCTATTCCTCCGAGTCAATGACAATTACTGGAGGAGAATGAAAATGAAATCTGATTTTGATTTAAATAAAAAACATTTAAGGGGAAGAAAAGTATGAAAAAACTTTTAGTCGTTTCAATGGCTGTGCTGCTTGCAACACTTTTAATAGTGTCATGTGACTCAGAACAGAAAATTGAAGAAAATGGACTTGCGGTAATCTCATTTGATGCAAGTGAAGCTGTATCAAGAAGCCTTACAAGAGAGTATGAAAGCTTTGATGCAAGTAATCTTTACTGGTATTACACCGCAGAGAAAAAGGACTCAACAGGTCTTACTACCGGTGTTGCGACCACCAAAACTGCTGTAAATGAAAACAAAACAGGTTTGAAGACTGTAGGACCATTCTCCTACGGAGATTGGGAGTTCGTACTCTATGGTTGTACAGATGCAGCTGGAACGAAAGTTGCTTACGAAGGAAAGGCTACAATAACCATCAAGAAGGCAACGACAACTCTTACAGTTTTTGTCACGGCTCAGCAGGCAGGAACAGGAACACTTGAGTTCCCTGCAAAGAAAGATATAGTCAAACTGAACAATGGCACAACTGTAACTTTGGGAACAGACATTATTGAGAGAATTACTTTTAGTTGTCTGAATGACTCTTCAAAGACTCAAACCAAATATGATTATGCTACAATGTTAACAGTAAATACCTCCTTGAGAAGTATTTCGCTTGATTCTGGTTCATATGCTGTTACCTTCAGTTATCTGAAGGGTGTTACTTCAACTACAAATGAAGGTGCAACTGCTTACGATGATACAAACGCTTATGCTGTTGCAGAAGAGACAATCTATGTTTCAATCAAGGATAACCAGACAACAACCATCAGTGGGAATATTTCAGAGAATACAGGTGAAGTAAACCCTGCTGCAGTAGAGGCTGAAGCAAAGATTGTTACTGCTTCTAGCAGCTCTACAACTACTACCTTCTATGATTCTTTCCTTGCTGCAATAGAAGCTTATTCTTACTCAGAGTCATCTGAAATCATTCTTCTCAAGGATGTAACAATTTCCGCTAGCAGGGCGTTTGACAGTAACCTTACAATAGATCTTGGAGGTAAGATTCTTACACTTGGTTCCGATGTTGACCTTACAATAGGTTCTAGCTCCGTTACAGCAGATAGTCCGATTACAGTGACAATCAAGAATGGAACAATCGACGGTGAAGGATACTTAATCAACGACAATTATAACGCTTCACTCAAGCTTGAAGGTGTCACTTTCGCTGCAAACAGAAAGTCTACATGGAGTGGAAGTAAGATTAATAACACAGTAAGTGGTATTACAGATGGTTGGGATTCCTGGACAGGTACAGATGAGCAAAAGAACCTGGCTAAAAGCTATATAGAATGGTTCGATAAAAAGTTTGTTGAAACAGGAAAGGCTTCTACAAAATTGGAAGAAATAGATGCCAAAAATAAAAAACTTATAGTAACGGTCTATAATGCCGATTTGTTTGCATCCTGTGATTTGATTTATGACTATTGGAGAGCAAATCATATTTCAGAAAGACATAATGGCGATCACTTGGTTTCTTATTGTGATATTATTATTGATGCAGATTTGGACCTTGATGATAAGGAATGGACTCCTATTAACGGAAAAGTAGGATCAGGTCTTGTGTTTGATTTTAATAAACATACCATTTCTAACCTTCAGATTACTTCTGTTACAACTGACAATGTTGGTCTCTTTAGCAGTAAGAGCGGAGGAGAAATAAGAAATCTGACGATTACAAATGCAGAAGTTTCTGCTTCTAATAGTAATCGAGTTGGAATTCTTATGGGCAGTGTTACGAGTGAACCAAATGAACCCTGTAAAATCAGTAATATAACAGTTACTAATTCAACACTTAAGGGAAATAAATATGTTGGTGTTATAGCAGGACAAGGGTATGTTGACAGTATTTCTGGTTGCAGCGTTGAAAATGTTACTATAGAGGCGGGAGCTCAGGTTGGAGGTATCTTTGGAGATTTCAAACTGGGAACTATAGCAAATTGTAAAGTATCCAACTCAACAATTATCGCCACAAATAATTGTGCAGGTGGTATTGCGGGAAAGCCTTACTGCTGTGAAGGTGGCACTGTGAATATAAAAAATAACACCGTGTCGAATACTATAATTGGAATCGGTACAGATAAAGATAATCTAACTGCTACACCAACAGCGAATATCGGATGTAAAGATAACTACTGTGGATATATCGCCGGTGGAAGATATATCAATGCTACAGATAACGCAAAAGACAATATTATATATGAAGTGTCTGCTGGTACAACCATCATAGATTCTAGCAATACTTATAGCGCTAATTAACTGATTTTATTCTTCGACTGAATCTTTAGCGAAGAGCAACTTTGTTGTTACCTATCTGTGAGAAGAGGATAGATAACATATAATTTTCATCCTTGCACCCTCTGGCTGACTCCAGCAGCTGGAGGGTGCATTTATAGCTTTATTAACAACACTTTTGTAGTGTATGGCTTCTTTTTCTCTAGCATAATAACTTCATATATGATAAGCTATATATGGCACTGCCGTTAAACGGTGGGCGGTTGACCTCCTAAAATCTAGAAATGGACATTGGGAGGAATTTCCTCCTAATTCTTCGATATCGCTGAAAAAAGGAGGTTGGCCTATGACGGACTACGAGATTTTGATGATTGTATT
The DNA here is from genome assembly GCA_963606545.1 of Sphaerochaetaceae bacterium. GTDB lineage: Bacteria > Spirochaetota > Spirochaetia > Sphaerochaetales > Sphaerochaetaceae > UBA9732. The sequence goes on along the minus strand of CAVCYP010000012.1, from coordinate 67 downwards.
TACGGTCATTGGACTATTGATAGCACTTTATAGCTGCTTTAAAAATAACTAACCGCCCTTATGATGT
>CAVCYP010000011.1:35012-41276 GCA_963606545.1 Sphaerochaetaceae bacterium | reverse complement strand
CATTTGTTCCCCATGCGGAACGGAGCTCAAAATAGGAAATCTTCATCTCATTCCAGATTCTCATTTGCATTTCAAAATCTGGACCAAGTTCATCTGCAAAACCTGTAAGTGTAAACATTTATTCTCTCCAATTATTTCTGATTCTGTTCAAGCTTAGCAAGCTTCTTTTGTCTTCTCTTTTCTGCTTTTTCTTCAGAACGCTTATCGGCCCACCTTCTGTAGAATGGAAGCTGTGTGAAGAGCAAATAAGCAATCATCAAAAGAAGAACTATTGATATAGGTCTTGTAAAGAATGTAGAAATACTTCCTTCATTAAGAAGAAGAGCTCTTCTTAAATTTTCATCAGCCATGTTGCCCAAAATAATTCCAAGAAGGAATGGAGCACCTGGCATGTGAAGGTAGTTCAAACAAACACCTAAAAGGCCAAAGATGAACATAAGCTTGATATCAAACAATCTGTTACTTGTTACAAATGAACCAATAACACAAAGGATGAAAACAATTGGCATCAGTGTCTTTGCGTCAACCGCTAGAATCTTTACAGAGAACTTTGCAATAATCATTCCAAAAATCCACATAAATACTGCAGATAATGCCATGAAAACTACAACGTAATACAAGAACTGTGGAGTCTCAGACATGAGAAGTGGACCAGGTCTGTAGCCATGCATCCAGAAGGCTGCAAGAAGAACAGCTGCTGAAGTTGTTCCTGGGATTGCAAGTGACAAAACAGGAATAATTCCTCCACCAATTGCAGCATTGTTTCCAGTTTCTGCAGCAACAACACCTTCTTCACTTCCATGACCAAATTCATCTGGTTTCATTGAAGCTTTTCTGGCTGACCAATAACTAATCCAACCACCGGTATCTTCTCCAACACCAGGAATTGCACCCATGAACATACCAAGGACACTGGATCTCAAAATATTGAACCAGTTCTTTTTCAAGATGCCAAGGCCTTCCTTAATGCTGTACTTACTGTTGGCCTGCATTTTTGCTTTTTGTGTGGTGAAGACTTTAAGAACTTCAGGGAAACCAAAAAGACCAATCATGACAGGAAGAAGTGAAATACCTGCAGACAAGTTAATATTGCCGTATGTGAATCTTCTGTAAGAATAGATTGTGTCCATTCCAACCTGCGACATGAGCAAGCCAATAAAGCCAGAAATCCAGCCCTTTAAGGAGTCTCCATTACTTGTGATATTACCACAAATAACAATTCCAAACAGAGCAAGCAAGAACATTTCATGGCTCATAAACTGCAGAGCTACTTTTGTCAAAAGAGGAGTACAGAAGGCTACAAAGAAAACTCCAATGATAGTTCCAAAGAAGGAAGCTCCAGTTGCAATAAAGATAGCAAGTCCAGCTTTACCTTTTAAAGCCATTGGATAGCCATCCATTGCTGTTGCAGCAGAAGCAGGGGTTCCAGGAATATTCAAAAGGATTGCACTCTGGTTTCCACCGGAAATTGCTCCAATGTAAACGCTCAAAAGTGACAAAATTGCATATGGGCCAGCAAAGTGGTAGGTTAATCCAGTTAACAGAGCAACTGCCATAGTTGATGTCAAGCCCGGAAGCATACCAAAGATAAGTCCTACAAAAGTAGAAACTAACATAGTTAGCAAACCTGTAGGAGACAATGCAATACCCAAAGCTTCTCCAACGTAGGATAAATATTCAGCAAACATCGATAAACCTCCTTATGGTAGTGGAACCTTGAAAATCAAGGAGAACACCACAATGATCAAAGCGGTTGCAACTGCTGAGATAACACAAAACTTTATTATACTCTTTGCCTTCATTGGTTTTTCCCAGTTGATAAAAAGCAATAAAGCAGTAAGAGTAATAAATGTTCCCAACCAGAATGGGGCCTTGCCTAATAGGACATAGATATAAATCCCCATGATTACAAGAGTAATTATACTCTTCCAGAAAATTTTATTTTTAAATTGTTCTGCTCCAAAATTTTTAAGGTCAACAAGGCATTCTTTGAGAGAATGTTCCTTGAGGGTTCTTACAGTGTAAATCCCAGAGAAAATTAGGAGCGCAATACCAATAATCATTGGCATAAGACCGGAAGAGTAATAGAACTCTTTCACATAGTCTTCTTTCCAGAAAGTAATGCTCTTACACATTACATATATTGATACAGCTATGAGAATAACGCCAGCAAGGAATTCAACACCACATCTCGCGTCAACTCTTTTGGGTTTTTCTTCACTCATATTAAAATCCTAAAAAACACGTTGCAGAAACAATTTTGTTTCCACAACGTGAAAATAACTCTATCTAACAACAATAATTAACGGGTGTATCCAAGTTCTTCAGGTGAATGCTTTGCTTCGCCAAGATCCCAGAGAGTGTATCCAATAGATACGACTGCATCATCTTTAATCTTGTTGGACTCAGCAATTGTTAAGCCACCAAGGTTGACCATACCTTTAGTCTCTGCAAAGGCAACAGCTGCATCAGACTTGCAAGCCTTAATGAAGGCATCTTCAAGAATTGCCTTTGTTGACTCTGGAACATCGGCTGGGAACATGATACCAAAAGCATCTCCAATTGGGAGTGAAGACTTCAGCTCAGGGATGTAGTTTGCAATTGAAGGAATTGTATAGTCTACACCATCAAGAACAAGGTCTTCTTCTGTGAGAGCTACGAGAGCAACAAGGTCACCAGATCTGAGGTAGTCAATCATTTCGTTTGAAAGCTGTGATGTGAAATCAACTTCACCAGCAAGGAGAGCCATGATAGCTGCAGAACCGCCAGAATAAGGAGTATTAAGTCCTTTTCCCATAACAGCATCGGTTGCAGAAAGAACCATAACAGCGTTGTAACCAGATGAACCAATACCAGCAATTGAGTTCTTGATTGTCTTCTCTGGATTGTCTCTGAGAGCGTTGTACAAATCCTCAAAGGTCTTGTACTGGCTGTCTTTACTTACAGCAATGACACATGGAACATAGTAGGCTGCAAGATAGTCCCAATCTTTTGGAGACCAATCAGCAATACCATTTACATAGTGGGTATGAGGAGTTGCGTTTGCAATGAGGGTGTAACCATCATGTGGCTGTAAGAGACAGTCGTTCATACCAACTGTTCCAGTTGCACCTGGTGTGTTAACAACACTAATGTTTACTCCTAAAACCTTTGCCATTTCGTCAGTGATAAGTCTTCCAACGAGGTCAGAGGATCCACCAGCATTCCATGGGACAATAAGAGTGATGTCTTTTGATGGGAAAACATCTTCTTTAGCACCCTGTGCGAAAGCTGCAAAAGCAACACACAATACGAGTAGTACAACAGTTAAACTTTTTTTCATACTTTCTCCTTTTTCAAAAAAACTAACCGTCAAACCAAACTTTCCTTAAAGCTTGGTACCAAAAACAAAACGAAATTTAAGGCTAATTATTGAACTAGTCTTTTCACTTCCTTTTTTCAGTCTAACAGCCTTTTGGTATTTGTCAATTAAATTTACAAAAAAAGAGTTTGAGCTGTAGTTGTGTTAATTTAGACTTAACATTTGACAAGATTTATGCTAAGATGTTTATGGCACTGCGGTGTGACACTGTGGACGGTTGACCTCTTTTTATCTCTATTGGATATCAGGAGGTGTTTTCCCTCCTGATTCGTCGTAACGATGATAAAGGAGGTGAGGCTTATGAGTGATTACGAAATCTTGATGATTGTTTTCACGGTCATTGGACTTTTGATTGCTTTGTATAACGCTCTAAAAAAATAGCCGTCCTCGCACTTCATTAAGGACGGTTATTCCGTAACTTGTTTTGAGGTCATCGTCCACTGGCGGTGCCTTTATATTTATAGTATCTTCAAGTTTTTGACAGTTGTCAAGGTTTAGGTATTTTGGGGCTGGTTAAATCGAATGGTCAAAGCGCGCTATTGGAGCTCCACCAGCTGCGGGGTGTGCTTGTCTAGGCCAAAGTAGACTTCTGCAATGTTGGTGCAGTGGTCGCCAATGTGCTCTAGGTGCTTGATGTCGTCAAGGATGCAGAGCTGCTCGGCAACATTTTGGGAGTTACCGGTCAGCTGGCCATAGACGAGCTTTTGGATTTCAGTTCTGGTGTTGTTGACCTTTTCCTCAAAGTTGTTTGCAACCTGCATTTCGCCGGCGGTAAGCTTTTTGCCAATGTGGGAGATTGCAAAGCTGAGGTACTGCTGAACTAGGTTGTTGTAAGCGGTGAGGGTTTTGACGTTGTCATCGGACATTTTCCAGCCGGCTTTCTGCTTTTTGTCAAAGAGCATGATGATGTCACAGCAGCTGTCTGTTATGGATTCAATTTCGTCTATGACCCGGAGCATTCCGCCAACGCCGGTGCCGTAAGGGGTGTCTTGGATATCGCCTGTAATGTGGCTGCAGATGGCGGTCAACTGCTCTTCCATCTGGTCTACGTAATCTTCTTTGTTTTTGAGGTCGGAGACAGTCTGGGAAATATCGGTATCCTGAGAGGTGAGGGCTTTGGAGCAGGAATTGAACATCTGGTTGGCTATGTCGCCCATCTTGCCAATTTCTTCTTGGATGGCGGAGATGTAGACTTCCGGGGTCTCCATGAGTGCGCCTGGGACGTATTTGAAGTGATAGGAGGAGTCCTGATAGTCCTTCTTGTTTGGTATCATCTTGGTGATAAGTGCGGCGTATTGTTTGATAAACGGCACAAATAGGCAGGTGTTGATTACGTTGAACATGGTGTGGAACATGGCCAAGTAGGTGGGGATGGTTGCGTAGAGCTCGTCGCCTTGCATGGTGTAGATATCGCCCGGGGTGAGCAGGTTGACAAAGGCCATCATCCATTTAAGGAAGATGATTGCTAGGATTGATCCAATAGAATTGAATAAGATGTGGGCCCAAGCGGCTCGTTTGGCGTTGGTACTGGTGCCAATTGAAGCCACGAAGGCGGTGATTGTAGTTCCAATGTTCTGGCCAAGAACTAGTGCACAGGAGGCGGTGACGCCAATCCAGCCTTGGTAGGCCATTGTGAGGGTGATTGCCATTGCCGCGGCCGACGACTGGACTATAATGGTTAGCACCACACCAATTAGGACGCATAGAAGAATGGTTGAAATTGAACCTTCGTTTAATTTTGCAAGAAAGCCTAGAACGGTTACGTTGCCAGAGACTTCCGGCATTGAAGACTGCAAATATGAAAGTCCTAAGAATAGAAAGCCAGCTCCAAAAAGAATTTCACCTAGGTCCTTCTGGCGGGTTTTCTTGGAAAAAAAGAGCGGTAACCCTAGCCCGATTAATATTATAGCTATGTTTGTGATATCCATTGAGAACCCCAAGGTAGCCATAATCCAACCTGTAACGGTGGTTCCAATGTTTGCACCTAAAATTACACCAATTGCCTGAACTAGGTTCATAAGGCCTGCGTTAACAAAACTGACTACCATGACGGTGGTGGCCGTTGAACTATTAATCAACGCTGTAATAATAATTCCGGTGATAATGGCGGTGAACCTGTTGCCGGTCATTAGATTCAGGACGTTTTTCATTTTTTTGCCGGCAGTCTTTTGTAAGCCGTCGCTCATTTTCTTGATTCCATAAAGGAATATGCCAATGCTACCGGCTATCTGAAGGATTGTGTAAATTATCTGCATACGCGAACTTTACAATATATTTTCATAATGTTCAATTATGATGTTATTATATTTTCTTATGACCAAACTGCAATTATTATGGATTCTAATTTACAGTTTGTATTCACAGACTCTGTTTTTCTTTATAATCAAACCAATGACTAACGCAATGCAGGAAAAGATACTTGTCCACTGTTGCTGTGGTCCCTGTTCAACAAGCAGTATTCAAAGACTTTTGGAGGAAGGCTACCAGCCTGTGCTTTGTTACGGAAACAGCAACATTTGGCCTAGAGAGGAAAACGATAAACGCTATGGTGAGCTACTAAAGGTCTCTCAGTATTATGGGGGCCTTGAGGTCTTTAGAGTTGATTATGACCACGACAGCTGGCTTGAGTTTATCAAAGGCCTTGAGGCTGAACCCGAGCATGGCAAAAGATGTCTTAAGTGTTTTGAATTTAATCTTAGAGAAGCCTATAAAATTGCAAAAAAACTTGGTATTAAGCTGTTTACGACAACGCTAACTGTTAGTAGATTTAAAAAAAGTGAAGCTATCTTTGCTGTTGGCGAGCAGTTTGAGGGGTTTACTAAGATTGATTTTAAGAAAAAGGATGGGTTTGCTAATAGTGTGAAGCTGTCCAAACAACTTGGGCTGTACAGGCAAGGGTATTG